>NZ_QUJI01000023.1:511-47935 GCF_003480545.1 Clostridium sp. AM29-11AC | reverse complement strand
TATCGAATTCTTATCTGGAAGGTTTCATTCCCATAGACACAGAATATTTTACAGCCTCTATTACTTTATGAAGGATGGGACTTGTTTGTTACCGTACCCTGTGTTCCTATATTCCCTCGTCTCCGAAGAAATCCGTATCCATCTTTTTTATTTTATACACATACTCTGTGGTGACGCCGAAATCGTACTCAATCATCAGCTCTGTCAGCCTCCTGCCGTCGACCAGAATCACCTTTGTCGTATGCTGCTTTTTGGCGTAAGCCGCGGCATCTTTTGAAAACTGGGCCGTTGTGATAAACAGCCCCTTTGTGGCGCCCTGACCGGCTAATGCTCCTACAAATTTCTGAATCTCCGGTCTTCCCACCGTTGTGTCGGGGGCCCACTTTTTCGCCTGAATATAAATCAGATTAAATCCCAGTTTATCCTCATAGATAATGCCGTCTATCCCCTCGTCGCGGCTTGACTGGGTCACGGTTCCTGCCGTCGGCTCCCCGTATCCCAGAGCCTTCAGAAGCCTGACCACCATTTTCTCTCCCCGATGATACAGCAAGTATATCATATACTCAGAAAACTTTGAAGTATCTTTAAATGGGGTGAAATTTTCCGAAAAGCAGCCTGTGTGCAGAAACAAAAAATGCTGCAGAAACTGAACCGGAACTCCTGGGGCTCATGGAAAAAGAACCCGTCCTTTCTAACCTGAATTCCTGTCAGTTTCTGCAGCAATACTGCTGTTTGCTTAATGAAAGTTAAGTAATTTGTGATTTTAACGTCTTTTATTTAGGTTCGTCTACTTCTCTCCCTCCGCAGTCTCTTCCTCAGCTTCCGTATTGTGAACCGCATACACCGTCACAACCACAGCGTCCAAATCTGTCTGCAGATCTACATCCTTGTCGGAGGCAATGGCCAGATCCCTTACTTTGATGGAATCTCCCACTCTCATATCTCCCACATCCAGCTCGATCTTTTCTACCAGAGCAGACGGCAGAGCCCTGTAGGAAACCTCATGAAGCACCTGCTGGAGCACTCCTGTCGTAACCTTCTCGTGGTTCAGCAGATGAATCTCTGCCACGGAGTGAACCTTCTCGCCGCTTACAAGGGCCTGAAAATCGATCTCCTCAACCTGTCCTTTCATGGAATTGTAGTCAACTTCCTTGATCAGAACATCCATGTCCTGACCGTCTACGTTCAGCATAATCTGGCTGCCGCGTCCGCTTGTCTTGAGGAGACGCTCCGCATCAGCCTTTACAATTTTAATCGGTATGGAGCCTTTAATCTCTTTTCCAAATACGTTTCCGGTAACAAATCCTTCCCGTCTAAGCCTCTTGGCCTTCACATCCATGCTTCTCTTCTCAGCTTTTAAAGTATTCATTTATCTTTTCCTCCATCAAACTGACTGCCTGGGATGCTTAGCTGCCTTCAAATTTCGTCTGTTGGAAATAGGTTCGGTTAAGTATCTCTCTTTCTTTGTTACATCTGTATTATAACACTTATGTCAAGACAATTTTGCACAAATTCCAGATTAATTTTTCCTATTTTATGGTATTTTTTATGGTTATCTGCTAATTTCGAAAAAATCTTCACTTTTTCTATCTGATATCTTCCGGCAGCTCAGCCGTTTTCCTCCGTTTATAGGGCAGCGATTACCCGTAAACGATCTGTAAAAATATTTTTTATGAATAAAACAGAACCGCTCTGGAAATACCTAAAATGGAACTGTCCATTTTTCATCCGCTAAACAGCACAGTCTGCCGCTTTCCGGGCAGCAGCTTTTTCACCTGCTCCCTGCAATTTACAGCGTGCATTCCTTTGTTTCATCACATACTACAAAGAGTCAAGCATCCGCTCTGCGGACTGGCGGAAAACCGGGTTTTGCGGTTTTCCAGAACTTGCGGCAAGAAATGTGATAAGGAGGAAAGCGATGTGACTAGAAAAGAAAAACTTCGCCGCCTGCTGACAGGCGTTTTCTGGATCAGCCTCGTTTGTTCACTGGTCTTTACCTGGTTTTACATGAACAGGGCAATCCCCGATAAGCTGAACCTGGTGGTGGATGAAACGGAGAGCTTCCATTTTCCCCTTCCGGTGAAGGTCACGCTGGAAAGCGAGAGTGAGGAGGTAGTTGTGGGAAATGGCTCCAACATCCCCTCTGATCAGATTCATCTTCAGATTAATAAGCCCTTTTCCCTGTATTCTTCCAATGAGGGAACGTATCATCTGAATTTAAAGCTGTTTGGCATTATTGATTTTAAAGATATTGAAGTGGATGTCTCAGACACGAAGTACGCCATCCCCTGCGGCATGCCGGTAGGCATTTACATGAAATCCGACGGCCTCATGGTGATCGGAACCGGACAGGTAGAGACGAAGGATGGCTCAACCATTGATCCGGCTGAAGGTGTCCTGAAATCAGGAGACTACATTGAAGCCATCAACGGAGAGCCTGCCGACGACAAGGACGACATGATTGAAGCCGTCGCAAATGCGAAGGGCTCGCCCATCAAGCTGGATGTGCGGCGGGATAATCAGACAATGGAGGTCACGATGACCCCTGTGGAGACAAAGGACGGTGATTACAAGCTGGGCATCTGGATCCGCGATGACACCCAGGGCATCGGCACCATGACGTATGTCACCCAGTCCGGCGAATACGGCGCCCTGGGTCATGGGATCAGCGACAGCGACACGGGACTTCTGGTGAGCACCAGCGGCGGCGAGCTGTACGACACAGAGATTATGGGAATTGAAAAGGGTTCCATGGGAAAGCCGGGCGTCCTCTCTGGCGTGATCTATTACGGCGGTCAGTCGAAGCTCGGAACCATTGAGGCCAACACCGAGCAGGGCATTTTCGGTACCATTGACAGCCGGATGTGGAAGGAAATAGACAAAATGCTGGGGGAAGGTCCCGGACGGGAGCCCATCCCCATTGGCTACCGCCAGGATGTCAAAAAAGGGCCCGCCTTCATCAGAAGCTGCATTTCCGGTGAACCCCGCGACTACGCCATCGAGATACAGAAAGTCGATTATTCCACTGCCCACAAAAATAAAAGCCTGGTCATCAAGGTGACGGATCCAGAGCTTTTAAGCCTCACCGGCGGAATCGTCCAGGGAATGAGCGGCAGCCCTATCATCCAGGACGGGAAGCTGATCGGGGCCGTTACTCACGTTTTTATTCAGGACTCCACCAAGGGATATGGAATTTTTATTGAAAACATGCTGGAGCACTGAGGCCGGTGAAAAGCCCCAAAAGGCCACACATCCGGTGGGACCCGGCCTCATCGGATGGCCTTTCAGGCGGCTCAGAAGGTTCCCTCTGCCTCTTGGCATCATCTCTCTGTTCTGACTTCTGAGCCCTGACTCTTCGCCCTGCCTCTTCATCGCTCTGCCTCTTCATTGCCCTGACTCTTCAGCACTCTGACTCTTCGTCCTCCTCTCACTTCCAGAACCGCACATACTGCTTTCCATAATTTCCCCACCAGGTTTCCGCTCTCTCCCTGCCGTTTTCATCGGTTCCCCTGAAATACATGGTGGAAAACAGCATCTCTGTCTCGTTAAGCCTCACGGCCGCCTGAAGCAGCCCTTCCTCCATGGGAAAAATGACGCCGTTTTTTTCTCCGGCCCTCTGCTCTATCCACTTCAGTTCCCGGATCTCCTGGCCTGTAAGCTCCTTTTCTGCCCTTTCTCTTTCCTTAGGACTCAGACTGAACAGGTAAAAGTCGAGAAAACTGTTGTCCTCCCCGTACTTTTCCTTCAATCTTAAAAAATGCTCAAAAGCCTTCCTGCCATCCATTACGACGATCTCATTTTCATAAGAATCGAGGCCCTCGCGTATGGCTTCAAAATACAAAAATCCCCGCTCTCTAAGCTCTCTGCCTGTCATAGTTCCTCCCTGTCCGTTTTGGACTATGTCCCTTGCTTCCTTTATCTGTTTCTTTTTTTCCTTTTGGTTTCTCTTATTTCCTTTAGCTTCCTTTTATTTCCCTTTATTTTACTTTATTTTCTTCTTTTTCCTTCTCTTTGAAGACATCCATCTGCTTTTCTCTCACAGAGCAAACAGCTCCTTCATCGTCTCAAACAGCTCGTAGATATACGGAACCATCCAGAACAGCACCAGCACCAGCCCTGCAAGGCTGGTCAGAAACGCCTGCTCCTCCCTTCCGCTGTGCTTTAACACCTGGCAGATAACAGACACCAGAATCCCCACTGCCGCAATCCGAAATATCAGGCTGACTCCCATTTTTTCTCCTTTCCACAATCACAGCTTTTCTGTCATCCGCACTGTTCTTTTCAGCTAAACTGCCCCTTCTGCTTCCCTCTCCACGGCTGTCTGTTCCGTTCAGCGTTTTTCCCCTGGTTTTCTTTCCGAGCCTGCTCCGCTCTCCTGTCCCTCCTGCCGGTCTTTGTCCCCCCAGTCTTCTACACCAGAATGACTGCCAGGAACAGACCGGCCATGACTCCTGCGCTGGTATACAGCCTCCGTTTCTGGGCAATCTCCCTGGAAATCCCCTCAATCTCTTCTTCCAGCTCTTCCAGATACAAAAGGATCGTCCTCTCCTGCATTTCCCTGTCCAGATAGCCCAGATGCTCCCCAAAGGAGATGAGCTGCTCTCCCTCCCGCTCTGTCAGAGGGCTGGTCTCCAGAAATTTATGGGCCTCCTCCTTCCAGATGTCAAAAAAGCTCTCCCCGCTGCCCTGCATCAGGCGCTCTGACACCCGCCTAAAAAGCTCCCCCTCTGGTCTCCCTGCCCGCTTTCCCGTTCTGTCAAATCCTTCCGCCAGCGGCACATTGGCATACAGGATTTCCCCCTTCAGGTGGATCACCAGCACGCGAATGCGCTTTAACAGGGCCAGCCGCTCCGACAGACGCGCCGCCATCCCTGCCCCCATTGCACTGCAGGAGGTGATCACAAGGACTGTCCCCACCAGTTTTATTAAAGCAGACATCTCTCCCCCTCCCGTCGAGAATCTGTTCCACCGTTCCCGGCCCCCTTCTGCCGCTCAGAACCAGAATCCGCTCAAACAGTCTGTCCCGAAACAGCTCCCGGAAGGCCGGCTTTGCCTCCACATCCTGATAGGAGGTTCCGTGGGCAGTGGCAATCAGGCTGCACCCGCAGCCTGCCGCATAGCGCAGCGCCTCCAGATCCTCCCTTCCGCCAATCTCGTCCACCGCCAGCACCTGAGGTGCCATGGAGCGGATCAGCATCATCATTCCCTGAGCCTTTGGACAGCCGTCCAGCACATCGCTTCTCATCCCCACATCATTCTGGGCAATTCCCTGAAAGCAGGCTGCAATTTCCGACCGCTCGTCCACAATCCCCACGGTTTTCCCCTCCATATATCCACAGCCGTCAGAAATTTTCCTCACAAGATCGCGAAGAAGGGTGGTTTTCCCGCAGCAGGGCGGGGAGAGGATGAGCACCGGATACAGCTCGCCCCTGTCTCTGTCTATGAGATAAGGGAGCACGGAATCAGAACATCCTCTGATCTGGCGGGCCACCCGGACATTCAGGCAGGTGACCGGCTTAATGGCCTTCACCCTGCTGCCGTCAGTGACAGCTCTTCCCGCCACCCCGATCCGGTGTCCGCCTGCCACAGTCAGAAATCCCTGTCTGAGCTCATCCTCAAAGGCATAGAGAGAGTATCTGGCCGCACATTCAAGGGTCTCCTCTATCTCTCTCTGAGATACCACGAGAGCCCGGCCAGTCCCTCCCCTTTCCGGGCCCGTTTCTGAGACAGCAGAGAGCAGCTCTCCCCCTTCTCCCACTGCATACTCCCTTCCCCCTGCCCTGACGAGGAGGGGACGCCCGCTTCTGAGCCGGATTTCCTGAAGCTCCGTGCACTGTTTCACCGCAGGCCCCAGAATATCCCTGAGACCTCTGGAAAAAATCTGAAGAAGATTTTCTTCTGCCTGTCCTGTCATGCTGTGCTCCCCTTTCTGGCTCTTCTGTGATGGGCCATTTGGGAACAACCGCTTTTCTGCTCCTTTGGCCCTTCTCCTTTTGCTGACAGTCTGTCCTTCTCTTTTAATCGTAAAGGGCTCCTGCACCTCACTCCATATATATGAGGGGACAGGCAGATTATGTCTGATTTCGGTGTTCTTCTTAGCCTATGCCTTCACCGCCCACCTCATTTTCGTGGACTTGGCCCGGCTGTTTCTGGCGCACTCCTCTGCCGACGGCCGGATCACCTCCTGCGCGATCTCGCTGTACAGGCCGGCTCTCTTATATTCTCTGAAGGATTTTTTTACAAGCCTGTCCTCACCGGAATGGAAGGTCAGAATAGCAGCCTTTCCTCCTGATTTGAGAGCAGACGGCAGCTTCTCCAGAAAGGCATACAGCACCTCAAACTCACTGTTTACATCGATACGGAGGGCCTGGAAGGTTCTGGCGCAGGACTTCTTCACTGCCTCCTTTCTCTCCTTTTCCGGCAGAAAGGAAAGCGCCTCCTCCACTGCCTCCCGAAGCTGTGTGGTGGTATCGATCCTTCCTCCCCGTTTCAGCCGGCTGAATACCGTATGGGAGATTTCCTCTGCATAGGGCTCGTCTGAATTTTCCATCAGCATCCCGCAAAATTCCTCCCTGTCCATCCCTTTCAGCCTCTCAGCCGCCGTCTCCCCCCTGGTGGGATCCATTCTCAGATCCAGGGGGCCTTCATACTTGTAGGTAAAGCCTCGTTCCGGATTGTCAATCTGCATGGAGGAAACTCCCAGATCTGCCAGAATAAAATCAAATGGCCCTGCCTCCTCAGCTACCTTGTCAATGTCGGCAAAATTCATGAGCTTCACCGTCAGAATATCCGGCCCAAAGCCGGCGTCCGCCAGTCTTTTTTTCGTCTTTTCCGACTCGATGGGGTCCACGTCCAGGCCGTAAATATGCCCCTGTCCCTGCAGCTTTTTCAGCATTTCCCTTGTGTGTCCGCCATATCCCAGGGTGGCATCCAGCCCCACCTGTCCCGGCCTGATATCAAAAAAGTCCAGAATCTCCTTCACACAGATGGAAATATGCATTCCCGCAGGCGTCCCTCCCTTCTGAATCACCTTCTCCACCGTATCCCGGTACTTTTCCGGATTCAGCTCCTTGTACTTTTCTTTGTAACTTCTGGGATGGGTTCCCTTATAGCGGACACGCCTTTTATGTACCGGCTCTGTCCCTTTTCCTTCCTCTCTTCTGTTCTCTGTATCTATACTCATATGCGTTCTCCTTTTCTGTTTCCTGACGGGTTTTTCTTGTTTTACAACAGATTCTTCCGGCTTCAGCATGGAAACTCCTCTGTCTGCTCTCCTGCCCCTGCCTTCTGCTCCCGCTCTTGTGCTTTCCCGCCCTCTGTTTCGCCCTTCTTCCACCTCCTGATGGCGTCAAGTCTCTCTCCCGTCACCATTTCCTCCCCCTGGTTCGTAGGCTCATAGTAGATCCTGTCCTTCAGGGAGTCCGGAAGGCACTGCATTCTCGTCATCTTCTCTGCCGTGCTGTGGGCATACTGGTAGCCCTCCCCGTAGTGGAGCTCTGCCATAAGCTTTGTGGGGGCGTTTCGTATCACCAGAGGCACCGGCTCATCCTCCAGCTCCCGCACGTCCTTTTTTGCCGCCTCACAGGCCCTGTAGGAAGAATTGGACTTGGGCGCCATGGAGAGATAAATTACCGTGTGGACAAGATTTACGTCGCACTCCGGCATTCCCAGAAAGTGGCAGGCCTGATAGGCAGCCACAGCCAGTGAAAGGGCCCTGCTGTCTGCCATCCCAATATCCTCGCTTGCAAACCGGATCAGCCTCCTTGCCACATACAGGGGATCCTCCCCTGCTTCCAGCATCCGTTCCAGCCAGTATACGGCGGCATCCGGATCGGAATTTCTCATGGATTTGTGGAGGGCGGAAATCAGGTTATAATGCTCCTCCCCCTTCTTGTCATAGAGAAGGCTCTTCTTTCCGATGCACTGCTTTATCACCTCCCGGCTCACAACTGTTCGGTCCCCATGAATTTCCCCGTTGGTGACAGCCATCTCCAGCACATTTAACGCTGTCCTCGCATCTCCCCCGGCAAACCGGGCAATCATATCAAGCAGCTCCTCTTCTATCTCCACCTTGAGGTAGCCGTATCCCCTGCTGCTGGTCAGGGCATGCTTAAGAAGGGCCGTCAGCTCCTCCCTGCTCAGCTCCTTCAGGACAAAAACACGGCATCTGGACAAAAGAGCGCTGTTTATCTCAAAGGAAGGATTTTCCGTAGTCGCGCCAATGAGAATGATGCTTCCCCTCTCCACATAGGGCAGAAAGGCATCCTGCTGGGCCTTGTTGAAGCGGTGTATCTCGTCCACAAATACCACAGTCTTCATCCCCCTGTGCCTGGCTTCCTCCGCCTTCGCCATTACCTCCCTGATTTCCTTAATCCCGCTGGTGACGGCGCTGAAATTGATAAAGCCGGCATTTGTCCTGTTAGCAATGATGCCGGCCAGCGTTGTCTTTCCCACTCCGGGAGGCCCCCAGAAAATCATGGATGAAACCTGATCCCGCTCAATCAGGTTGCGAAGCAGCATCCCCTCTCCGAGGAGATGGGACTGCCCGACAAACTCCTCCAGGCTCTCCGGCCGCATCCGGCTGGCCAGAGGGCTGTAGACCGGCGCATTGTCAAACATGGATATCTGTTCCATATCTCTCTGTTTCAAACTTCTTTCCTCCTGTATCCGTCTCTGTTTACCCGGCCTGTCCCGGGACACGATTTTTCTGCCCTGCTTTCTCTGCCCTGCTTTTTCTGCCTTGCTTTTTCTGCCTTTTACTGCAGAAGTATTGGAAAGCTCTTATACAGCGTATTATACACGGTTTCCTCCCCATTTCCTATTTTTTATGCCCAAAATTTTCAGACCGGACTTATTCAGAGTCAGTTTTCCTGATGTCCTGACTTTTCGTATTCAGAACCATGGAAATTTCCTGATGCCCACATTTCGTTTTTCTCTCCACAATCCGGCATTTTCGTGATAAACTGTCCAAAGAAACGTATAACCTGAGGTATATCCTGAGCCAGAAAAGCAAAACCTTGCAGAAAGCATCTGACCCGTCCGTCCCGGTCAGATCAGAAACGGAGAAAACTGCCATGCGAAAAGAAATACTCACCATCAGCGAATTTGCTTCCCTGCGGGGCATCACCGCCGAAACCCTGCGCCATTATGACAGGATCGGGCTTTTGAAGCCGGCATTTACCGACTCCTCAACGGGGTACCGCTATTACTCGATTCTGCAGTATGAACAGCTTTCCACCATTCTGGAGCTGCGCCAGATGGGCATGAGTCTCTCTGAGATCCGAAGCTTCTTTGAAGATCGAAACCCTCATTCTGCTCTGGAGCTTTTAACAGAGCGAAAGCTTGTCCTGCAGGCAGAAATTCAAAAGCTGCGTCAGCTGGAGACAGCCGTTTCCTCTAAGATCTCACACCTGGAGGATATTCTGTCCCGCAAAGCCTCGGATCCGCCGCGCCTTGTGACCCTTCCGGAGCGGAAGGCCCTGGTCTGGAAAACTCCCCTGGACAGTGATGTAGACATAGGCTACGGCTTTGCCGATCTGGAAGAACATCTGAATGAGGTGGCTCCTATTTTTGCCGCCAACCGCTATGGTCTTCTGATGCCCGCCTCTGTGCTGAAAACGGGAGAAAAACGCTCTTCCCTTCTCCTCTTTACAGACGAACCGGCCCATCTCTCCGGCGCCGAGGCGGTAGAGGTGCGCCGGATTCCAGGGGGCCTTTACGCCTCTGCCCTCCTCTATCAGCCGGAGACAGACGATCTCTCAGAGGTCAAACGGCTGAGCCGCTCCTATCAGAGCCAGGGATACCGCACAGAGGGGGAAATCATTTTTATTTCCCAAATCGATTTGTCCGTCACAGGGTGCAGGGATCAGGTGCTGTACGAGGTTCAGCTTCCCCTTGTCCCCTGCATCTGACAAAGGTCTGCGGCCAGGAAGCCTAAATCCAGGCTGCAGATTTTTCTTTTTTCTCTTGACTTTTGTGTAACACAAAGGTTTATATTGTTCAGGCAGGGCTGACAGAAGGATCTTCTGGCTGTGCCCTGCCAATACAGCACTTAAGGGGGATAATGATTTGAAAGAAAATACTTCGGGCAGCAGAAGCTTAAATAATGGCTTAAATAACAGCTCAGATAATCGTTCACATAATAATACTCTGCTGACAGAGCGCCTGCCCCGCCTGTTTCTGCTCTTTGTTCTTCCTGCGGTCATCTCCATGGTCATCTCAGGAACACAGAGCATGATAGACGGAATTTTTCTCGGCCGCTTTGCAGGGGTCAATGCCATGGCAAGCGTCAATATTGCAGGGCCCTACATGCAGATTATCACAGGCTGCACTATGGTTATCTGCATCGGAACCTTCAGCTATCTGGGACGGACGCTGGGAGAAAACACAAACCCCCAGAAGGCCAAGGACATCTTCCGGACGGCTGTAGTGTCCCTTGCGGCATGCGCTCTGATCCTCATGGCAGCGGGACTTTTCCTCTCCCGTCCCCTGGCTCTCCTCCTGGGGGCCAATGAAGTGCTCCTGGATGAGACAGCACTCTATATCAGGACAGTGGCAGTTTTTATCCCTGCCATCTGCTTCATGATGCATTTCGGATTCACAGCAAGGCTTCTTGAAAAGCCTCACCTGTACCTGATTGCCACGCTCTGCTGCGTAAGCTGCAACGTGATCATGGACTACCTTGCTGTCAAGGTTCTGGGACTGGGCGTAGTAGGCGCAGCGGCGGCCACAGGCCTTTCCTACCTGTCCGGCCTTCTCGTAGTGGTGCGCCCCTTCCTGAGCAGAAAATCCATCGTGAACCTGTTTGAAGGCACCTTTCACTGGGATATTCTGAGAAGCTCTGCCTTTAACGGTTCCTCTGAGGGGATCACAAGCATTTCCGCCGCCCTGACCATGTACCTATTCAACACTGCCTTCATGGGCTTTGCCGGGGAAAGCGGAGTGGCCGCATTTACAGTCATCAACTATGCCGGAAATTTTGTAGTGCTCATCATGTTCGGAGTCTCCGACGGAATCAGCACCCTTGTCAGCTACAACTACGGAGCGAAGTTCCTCCTGCGCGTGAAAAAAACTCTGAGGGCAGCCCTGATGATCAATTTCTGCATCGGTCTTTTGATCTTCACCGTTCTCCATCTGTTCAGCCGGCAGATGGTGGGAATTTTCGTATCTGACAACGAGTTCGTCACAGCCATGGCGGTACAGGGAGCCGCCCTCTACAGCTTTTGCTTCCTGATGAACGGCTTCAACATTTTGCAGTCCGGCTACTATACCTCCATGGGAGATGCCCTCGCCTCCGTGATCATCTCAGCCAGCCGCGGGATTGTCTTTATCTCCACGGGTATTTTCCTTCTGCCTCAGTTTCTGGGCATAAACGGCGTATGGCTGACGCCTCCCTTTGCAGAGCTGATGACCGTTTTGGTGTGCCTGATCATTGGCCGGGTCCGCTCTGCTGACCGCGAAATATCCGAAGAAACCGCTCCCCGTACTTCTCCAGCTTAACCTCTCCGA
This sequence comes from Clostridium sp. AM29-11AC, assembly GCF_003480545.1. Lineage (NCBI taxonomy): Bacteria > Bacillati > Bacillota > Clostridia > Eubacteriales > Clostridiaceae > Clostridium > Clostridium sp. AM29-11AC. The sequence continues at coordinate 36,427 of NZ_QUJI01000023.1, read as the reverse complement.
CTCCCGTGACACAGAGCATCTCCTCCCTGGTGGCCGGCTTTACCGCGCACATGGCCACCAGGGTCTTATCTGAAAAGATAATGTAAGGCGGAACCTGTTCCTGCCTTGCAATCTCCATCCGGAGGCTTCGAAGCTCCTCAAACAGCGGCTCGTCCTCCTTTTTAAGTCCGGCAGCAATCACTTTTTCCCGCTGCCTTTCTCCCCGCCCCTTTCTGCGGCGTTCTGAGTTTCCGTCTGTCCTCTCTCCTGTTTCCTCCCTTGCCAGCTTCATCACCATACGAAAACCGTCGTTCTCTTTATGGCAGTCGTTCTCTTTCCCCTTCCCGCACGCTCTCCTCTTCTCCCACTCCCCCAGAAACTCCTCTCCCTTCTCTGTCAGTTTGACAATCATGTAGGAGTCATCCGTCAGACGAAGGTATCCCTCCAGCAGGAGGTGATTGAAGATATCCCGGAGTCTGTGGAGAGCCATACCTCTGCACGCCCCGAAAAACGGATTCTCCTCCATCCGGTACTGCCTGACTTTCGCCGTACTGCCTCCGTGGACGGTATTGAGAATCACCTGGATTCCGTACCTCTGGCGGCACGCCTTCACACAGCCCAGAAAAGCTCCGGCCTGTTCTGTTATGTCAACCGTTTCAAAGTTCGTCATACAGTTCCTGCAGTTTCCGCAGTAATTGTCCCCATATTCCCCGAAATACCTGAGCATATATCCTCTCAGGCATTCATTTGTAAAACAGTAGAAGGTCATTTTCCGGAGCCGCTCAAAATCTCTCTCCCTCACAATTTCCCTGGCAATATCGTCCAGCTCCTCATTCTCCCCGCCCTTTTCAATAAAGAGCTGATTTGTGATAACATCCTGACCGCTGTAATACAGGATGCACTCCGCCGGCTCCCCATCGCGCCCGGCCCTGCCTGCCTCCTGATAGTAGCTCTCCATGTTTTTCGGCATACTGTAGTGGAGCACATACCGCACATTGGACTTGTCAATTCCCATACCGAATGCATTGGTGGCAACCATCACTGGCTTCCGGTCATAGATGAAATCCTCCTGATTCTTCCGGCGCTCCTCGTCAGACAGGCCCGCATGATAGCGGGTGGCAGGGACTCCCTCCCACTGGAGCTTCCCGCAGACCTCCTCCACCTGCTTTCTCGTCAGGCAGTAGATAATCCCGCTGTCCTTCGGATGCATTGCCACATAGCTTTTCACCGCGCCAAACCTGTCCTGAACCTTCTCCACCGAAAACCAGAGGTTGGGCCTGTCAAAGCCCGTAGCCGCCATAAACGGACGGTCTAACAGCAGCAGATCGATCACATCTGCCTTCACCTCATCGGTGGCCGTGGCCGTAAACGCAGCTATCACGGGCCTTTTGGGCAGGCGGCTCACAAACTCCGGTATTTTCAGATACCCCGGCCTGAAATCCTGCCCCCACTGGGAGACACAGTGAGCCTCGTCCACTGCCAGCATGGAAATCTCAGCATTTTTCGCAAAGTCCAGAAAGCTCTCTGTCAGCAGCCGCTCCGGTGCGACATAGATGATCTTATACTGTCCATTCCCGGCCAGCTTCAATGCTTTGAAATACTGATTCTGTGTGAGAGAGCTGTTCAGATAGGCGGCATGGATGCCGGCCTGGTTCAGAGCTGTAACCTGATCCTTCATAAGAGAGATAAGAGGTGAAACCACAATGGTAATTCCGTCCATCAAAAGGGCGGGAATCTGATAGCAGAGAGATTTGCCGGCCCCGGTGGGCATGATTCCAAAAGTATCTCTTCCGCTCAGGATGCTGTCTATCAGCTCCTGCTGGCCCTCCCGGAACGAGTCATAGCCAAAATAGTATTTGAGGGCCTGAAGGGGAGTCCCCCTCTCTGCTCCCGGCCCCTCCCTGCCTTCTTCTCCTTCGCAGAATTCTCCCCGGGATTCCTTCCATCTCTCATCCATCCGCTCTTCCTCCCTTCTTCGCTGCATGCGGCCTGCCAGGTATCTTAAAAGCCCTGAAATCCTCTCTCCGGACACAGCATTCTCTTTCCGAGAAGCTCTTCCACCGCCGCCAGATAGGCCTCCATGCTGCCCGCCTTTCGGATCTTCTTTGCCTCTTTTTCACTGTCCGGAAACAGGGTGAGCATATACGTCCAGAGCTCTTTCATCTTAAACAGCGTATTTCTGTCTCCTGACATCACCTCCCGGTAACCATTCAGGAGATCCTCATGAAAATCCCTGAAACGCTTCTCATCCAAAGGATTTTTCCCTGTCTCCATCCATTCTGCAAGCCCCGGATTGGCAATCACGCCCCTCCCAAGCATCACGCACTCCGTCTCCGGAAATTCCGCCCGGAACCGGGAAAGCTCCTCCGGCGTAAAAATATCTCCGTTGTAGCAGAGCTTCACCCCGCAGGCTCTCTCCTTAGCCAGACGGAATGCCTCCCAGTCGGGAGTATTTTTATAAAAATCCGTCTGCACCCTGGGATGGATGATCAGCTCGCTTAATGGAAATCTGAGATACAGCTCCAAAAGCTCCTCAAACCCCTCCGAGCTCTCCTTTCCCAGCCTGGTCTTAATGGAAACCCTCATGCCCATGTTCTCTGCACAGTCAAAAATCTCATCCAGAAAACACTCCAGCCGTTCTCTCAGCTGTGCAGCGAGAAATCCGGAGCCCTTCCCCTTGGCTGCCACCGTCCCGGACGGGCACCCCAGGTTCAGATTCACTTCCCTGTATCCCAGCTCCCAGAGTCCCCTCATAGCCGAACAGAACGCTTCCGCATCATTAGTCAGAATCTGGGGCACAAGCAGAATCCCCCTGTTATGCTCCGGCAGCACATCATTCCTTTCCCTGGAAGTCATAGCTTTTTTCAGATGGGGTGAGAGAAACGGAGTAAAATATTTGCCGATTCGGCCGAAATGCCTGTGATAAGCGTTCCTGTAGACATAACCTGTAATCCCCTCCATGGGGGCCAAATAGTAATTCACTAAACCTTCTCCTTAACCATTTAATAATCGTGTTTTGGCTCTCTTCGCGCGCCAGCGGCTCAGCGCAGGTATAATGCCGCTCTGCGGACATTATACCCTATTTCCCCTCCTGTGTCATTCCTCCCCAAAATAAAATTTCCGTAAACTCCCTGCCGTTTTGCAGCCTCTCTTCTGCCGCTTCCCTTCTTCCATCTCCTTTTGTCCCTTCCACAGAAGACAGTAAAAAATTTCACTTCAGTCTCCCCGGAGACACCCTCTCCTGCTGCCATCCCCCTTGCGCAGAAAACAGAGAGAAGTTTTATTGTGACTTTGCTGGAACAATAAAACTTCTCCCTGTTTTCCCTCCCACTATTTTCTCGCATATTCCGGCAGGTTCTCAACAAGGAAGTTGTGGGCAACCTCCTCTGCCTTCTGTCCTTCTTCATCTACCAGGTAGTTTAACTCTGCCATGGTATCGGTGGACAGCACGTCTGCCAGGGCCTCTGTAACATCTGCAATCTCCGGGTACTGTTCCATGATCTCCTCACGGAATACGGGAACTGCATAGTAAGGCGGAAATACTCCCTGATCATCCTCCAGGATTACCAGGTCAAATTTCTTCAGCAGTCCGTCTGTGGAGTAGGCGTCGATGACCTGCCCCTCTCCGCTCATAAGCGCTGTGTATCTGGCGGAGCCGTCCACTCCCACCTTGTTGAAATTAATTCCGTACCTGTCCTCCACTCCCAGGAGACCGTCCTCGCGGTTCATAAATGCCAGAGTCGAGCAGATCGTGACAGGTCCGCCTATCTTTTTCAGATCGCTGATCGTCTCTAGTCCATACTGCTCTGCAATTTCCTTGGTCGTAGAAAGTGTGTAAGTATTATTGACATTCAGGGAATTGAGCACATCCAAACCGTACTGCTCCTTCATTCCCTTAACAGAGTATGTATAGACCTGCTCCACGTCAGAGCTGGCCGGGTTCTTCAGGATATTCACATAAAGCGTTCCCGTGTAATCCACATATCCGTCGATCTCCCCGCTCTCTATGGATGACAGGCAGACAGAGCCGGCTCCCAGATCCGGGATGGTTTCCACGTCAATTCCCAGATCCCGCTCGATGGCCTCCGAAAGCATATAGGCAAAAATTTCATTCTCAGAGAAATCCATGCTGGCAATTCTGATATCGGCTGTCTTTTTCCCCTGGAAAAGGCTTGCAGAAAACAGAGCCACAAGCAGGGCAACAGCCACTGCGATAACCACGCACTCCCTCTTTTTGCGGCGCCTCTTCTCGTCCTTATTCTTGCCCTCCAGAAGGCTCACAGGCGTCACAATCGTTTCTATGGCCGCGAATACTCGGTCCACCAGAAGGGCCAGAATACAGGCCGGAATAGCTCCCGCCAGGATCATCACATTGCTGACAGTTCTGATTCCGGAGAATACCAGATAGCCCAGTCCGCCGCCGCCCACATAGGCGGCCAGAGTCATCAGTCCTACCGCGGAAACAGCGGAGATTCTCACACCTGTCATAATCACAGGAAGGGCCATGGGAAGCCTTACCTTAAACAGGATCTGGCTCTTGGTAAGTCCGATTCCCTCTGCTGCCTCCAGCATCTGGTCACTGATATTCATAAGCCCTGCATACGTATTCTTGATAATCGGAAGCAGAGAATAGATGACAACCAGAAAGATGGCCGGCTTCATACCGATTCCGAACACCGGGATGGCAAGTCCCAGAAGAGCCATGCTGGGCACTGCCTGCACTACGTTGGCAAAGGCCAGAACAGGCTTGCTGGCAGGCCGTATATAGGCAATCAGGATTCCCAGGGGAACGCCGATCAGGATGGCCGCCACAAGAGCCAGCACCGTAAGCTCAATATGCTCCACCAGAAGGGAGAGAATCTCCTGACTGGATGAGTTGAAATATTCAATCAAATCTGCAAACAGCTTCATTATGACTCCTCCTTTCCTGAATCAGCGATAAACTGGCGGCTCAGGGTGTTGATCAGGGTACTTCTCGTGATCAGTCCCTCAATGATTCCCTGGCTGTTTACCACCGGAAGGGTGGACAGGTGGTGCTCGTCAAACAGAGTCAGCAGATCCACAATGGAGCTGTCCGGCCCGACAGAGGTGAATTCCCGGTACATGAAATCCTCCGCCGGACGTTTGATCTCATGAACCCCGATGAGGGACTCTGCAAACAGTACGCCGTAGAGTCTTCCCTTCTGATCCGTGATCATCAGCGTATCTACCTTTTTGCGTCCCATGGTCTCAATACACTTGAAAATCGGCATCTTCGGATGGCAGCACACCGGATCGGAAATCATAATATCCCTTGTCTTGATAAACTCCGGCGAAGTCCAGATTCTCTTGGGACCGATGAAGTTGCGCACAAAATCGTTGGCCGGGTTCTTCAGAATATTTTCCGGAGTGTCAAACTGGGTGATCCGCCCCTCCTCCATGATGCAGATCCGGTCGGCCAGACGGATGGCCTCGTCCATGTCGTGGGTTACAAACACGATCGTCCGCTTTAACGCCGCCTGCATGTCAATCAGGGCGTTCTGAATCTGGGTTCTCGTAATGGGATCCAGAGCTGAAAACGGCTCGTCCATCAGGATAATCTCCGGATCTGCCATAAAGGCCCTCACAACGCCGGCCCTCTGCTGCTGACCGCCTGACATCTCCGACGGATAAGCGTCCATAAAGGTAGCCGGATCCAGGTTTACCATATTCATCAGGCGGATGGCATTCTCCTCCATCCGGTCCTTGTCCTTACTCTTCATCCTCGCGATAATCTCGATGTTCTCCCTGATTGTCATATGGGGGAACAGGCCTATCTGCTGGATTACGTATCCCATTCGCCTCCTCAGCGCAATGGTGTCCATATGGGAGATATCCCGCCCGTTGATCTCCACCGTTCCGTCTGAAGGCAGAATCAGCTTGTTAATCATCTTTAAGGTAGTCGTCTTGCCGCATCCGCTCTCTCCCAGGAGAACCACAAACTCCCCGTCCGGGATCTGAAAGCTGATGTCATCAATTATTTTTTTACCATGAAAGGTTTTGGAAACATGTTTGAATTCAATCATCTGATCACCCTCCTGCATGTCCAGTTCCCATAGGCCGTCCGGCCTGTCTGAAGCAACATACAATACAGAAAAGAAAAACCGCCTGCAGTGCAGGCGGTGAAAGGTTTCTGAAAAAACGCATAAAGAAACTAAGACGTATTGCCAGATACGCAAATCCTTCCAATGTCTGCGAGATTAGCTGACGGGTTCGGAAAAGAAGGTTTCCTATGGCAGAAATTTCAAAGCCAGGACGCACCCGTGCTTTCACCTGCTGCAATTCACCCCAAAAATTGGTTCTCCCGCTGCCGTATCTTACGGCATTAGACGTTCTGCATTGATTAGTTTTTATTATACTATAAATAACAAATAAATACAATGAATTTTACATAAATTTTGAGTTATAACGCAAAATCCAGTCTACAATGCAGGTTTCCCGATTTTATGACTGAAATTTCAGCATTCTGATACCTGCTTCCTGCCATCTACGTGGACAGATCTACCCGGTCCCAGCCTGCGCTCCTGTCCGCCTGGCCTTTTTTCCCTTCCCCTGGGTCTGCCGTCATGCACCCTGCTGCCCAGAAAAGAGCCCGGTGTCTTTCCATCACAACATCAGGAAGAATCCCTCCCGGAGCCGGAAATCCGTTGAGCCCCGCGTCCGTGCAGGCCCAGTCCAGGCGGTAGATAAAGTCCGCCGCGTCGAGAAGCTCCCGTTTGGACCTGAGTTTCACCGCCTGCTCAAATTCTGAAAAGCTGTCAAACTCCCTCATTTTTCTCACACACTCCCCCACGTCGCAGATTTTCTCCGGCCAGGAAAGGCTGTCGAACATACCGAGGGCCCACTCCATGACGTACAGATTTTCGTACTGCCAGGAGAAGTGAATTCTTACAGCCTCCTCTGAAAAATCGTCCTCCAGATACGCCTTCTCGGCTGGGGAGAAAAATTCATCTGCCCGGAAATGCTCGATAATTTCCCTGACAAACGCTCTCGCCTGCGGGGGCTTCATGCCCTCCCCCAGAAGGCATTCCGAATACAGAGCCACTGTCAGAAGTGCGGCGGCTCTTCCGCAGACCTGCCGCTTTGTCCGTGCCTGGGTTCTGGCCTCCGTCTCCAGCACAGGAAGCCAGAAAGGCACATAGATCTGACGGCGCCTAAGCTCCATAACGCTTTTTCTTCTCCTCTCCAGCGCTTCCCCAGGAATTCCCTTCTTCTTGTCATCCTGGGATGTATCCTCCAGAGGCGGAAGAAAGGACTTTACTTCACTCTCCCCGTTTCCGTCCAGAATCACTTTCCCGTCAGCCCCGGCAATCGCCTCGCCGCCCTTTGTCATCACTGCGCTCATGCCTCTCAGCACCTGGGCTATCATGTTCTCGGCAGCTGCGATCCTCTCCTGATCCGCCCTCTCATTTCTCAGCTCGAACGAATAATTCACCCGGACAATTCCCTGGCATCTCCCAAGAACGAACATCAGATTCCTCAGCGTATCTGTATTTTCAGTCCTCACCTGCCTGAAATAATCCCTGATGCCGTCCAGTTCCCTTCTGGCATACACTCCTGCTTCTCCCTCATCGCCTGTGCCGAAAGCTGCAAAGGAAATCTCCATTCCCTTTCGCCGAAACGTCAGGGTATTTCCTGATGTCTCTGCCTCCTCCTCAAAAAGCTCCAAAATTCTGTCGATCATCTGTATTCCTAAAATCTCTCTGCAGAACAGAAACTCTCCCGCCTCATATCTGCGCGCTCCTCTTCTTCTGCTGAAAAATCCCATCTCGTCCTCCCGTACCCCTCTTTCTTATGTACTCCGCCTGTATCCCGGCAGTTCTTTTCCACATTCTATTATACAGACGGGGGCGTGAAATACAATGAATTTTTTGCCGTTTCCTTCCATATGGACTGTCAGGAAAACGGCCTTTTCCCGCCGGAACCCCTTCCAGACCGGAAGAACTGCTGATCACGAAAAAATACCGGTTGATTTTCTATGGGTCAGCGGGCAGAAACATGCTTTGAGGGCGCCACTCGTTCCCCAGCGGCCGCAAAGTGAATATACAATTCCGCCTGACACTGACAGTATAAAATTATTTAGCCAAAGCAAAAGATGCCTTGCTAAGCAAGACACCTTTAGGAACTCCTTCTGCGCATGGCAGATGAACTACTATTCGTATATGCGATTTTCAATGATTTATCAATGCATCAATAAACAGCGTGTTGTTGTCTGCTTTATTCCGCTTCAGAACCATAATGCAGGTTGCAATGGAAGTTCCAAAGAACAGATTGCTCGGCAGCTGAATGATGCAGTCAATGAAGTTGTTGTCAATCAAATACTGACGGATTTTCTTCTCAGCTCCGCCACGGTACATGATGCCGGGGAAGCAAACGATCGCCGCAGTTCCATTGGTGGCAAGCCACGCCAGGGAATGCATGATAAACGCAAGGTCAGCTTTTGACTTCGGTGCAAGCACTCCGGCAGGAGAGAAGCGGGGGTCATTTATCAAAACAGGGTTGTCGTCGCCCTCCCACTTGATAGAATAAGGGGGATTTGAAACGATAACCTCAAACGGTTCATCATCCCAATGCTGCGGATTCAGCAGCGTATCTTCATGGGCAATGTCAAACTTGTCAAATCCATCGTTTCCGGCTTCGATTTCACCCTCATTGATATAGTTAGTCAGATTTTCAGAAATATAGCGATAGAACATCATGCCCAACACATAAGACTTGAAATCCCATCCATCAACGCTCCCACGCAATTCATCCGCAATCGCCCATATCGCACGATGCAGTTCATCACGCTCCTGCTCTTTTCTTACATCAGCCATTTTCGTTCTCCTTTTCAGCTGGTATAAATTCCAGAATATCATCTACCTTGCAGTCCAGAGCAAAACAAATCTTCTCGATACTGTCCAATGACACATACTGGTCACGCCTTAACCGTGTCAGAATGTTAGGGCTGAACCCTGCCCTTTCGGTCAGTTCGGAAGTCTGGATGCCCCGGTCTATCAGCAAGTGAAACAGTTTTTTATAGGTTACAGCCATATAGTCCTCCTTGCCATGATAATCACTATTTGATAGTGTATCACGAAAATGTGAAAAATTCAATTTATCGTGATAGATATTAGACAGGAATTAGGAATAATGCGAAAAAGAAAACGGCTCAATGCAGTAGCTATGACTTACATCGAGCCTTTCTATCTTTTGCAGTTCTGTATAAGCGTAGGTTCGTCATATTGGGTGTGGTATCTTTAACTATGGGAAACTCCGGCTTCCCTCCTCAATATGGTGCCTTTTCATGAAATCCAGAATCTCCGGCGCCCCGAACATCCATTTAATCTCACAGATCTCTCCCGGTCTTGCCTCCGTCAATACCTGCATAAACACTACCTCCCAGCTCCCTCAAACAGCCTGTGAGCCTCCCGCATCTTTTCAGACACCGGCACGCCAAACGGGCATCTCTCCTCACAGCTTTTACAGGAAATGCAGTCGCCTCCATTGGCAGACAGCCCTTCATAGTGAGCCCTGAGGGCTGCGGGAACCTCCGGCTGCATTTTGGCCAGATCACACAGCTTATTCACCATGGCTATGTCAATGCCCTTGGGGCAGGGAGCGCAGTGCCCGCAGTAGGTGCACTGGCCGTAATAGGCGTGGGCAGGAGCCTTGGCGAGAACGCTCGCATAGTCCTTCTCCTCCTCTGTGGCTGTCTCATAGGCCACTGCGCTGTCTACATGCTCCGGGGTGTCAAAGCCCGCCAGTATACTAGCCACTGCCGGCCTTGTCAGGGCATAGTGAATACACTGGACCGGGGTGAGGGCCGTCTTAAAGGGAGAGGTTTCAGCTGAAAAAAGCCTTCCGCCCGCATAGCCCTTCATAACCGTCATCCCCACTCCCAGCTGCTCGCAGAGACTGTAAAGCTGCGCCCGCTCAGGCGCAATTCCGCCCAGTCCCTCCCCGTAATCTTCTCTGAAATATTCCGTCATATCTTCGCTGGCCGGAAGCATGTCGAAGGCGGGATTCACACTGAACAGAAGCATCTCTATTTTTCCGCTCTTTGCCGCGAGAGCCGCCACCTCCGGATTGTGAGTGCTCATTCCAATGTGGCGGATCACCCCCTGAGCCTTCAGTTCAGCCGCATAGGCGTAAAATTCCCCTTCCATAACCTGGTGAAACTCCCTGACCTCGTCTACAAAGTGGAGCATTCCCAGATCAATATAGTCTGTTTCCAGCCTGGCGAGGAGATCGGCAAATGCCTCCTTCACCCATTTCATCTCTCTGGTTCTCACATACTGGCCATTCTGCCAGGTGGCGCCCAGATGTCCCTGAATGATCCACCGCTCCCGCCGGCCTCTTATGGCCGCGCCTATGTTGGAGCGCACCTTTGGCTCCGGCATCCAGCAGTCCAGGATATTAATTCCGGCCTCCTCACACCTGTCCACTACCGCCTTTACTTCCTCCGCGCTGTGGCGCTCCAGCCACTCTGCCCCAAGCCCGATCTCGCTGACCATCAGGCCTGTTCTGCCAAGCATTCTGTACCTCATATCTGTCTTCATTTACACCCTCCTTATCTCCTGGCAGCCCGGCCTCGCAAGGCCCCTCTGCCTGTATCATCCTTCCCCTTAGAGTTCTCCCTCGTTGGCCTCCTCGGCACAGATCTCCTCGCCCTCCATCCGATCCAGAATAGATACCTCCAAAACGGCCTGGGCTGCATTGACGGAAAGCCTTGCAAATTTCCCCTTTTCCGCCGCTGCCCTGCAGGCTTCTCCGTAGAGCTCCCTGAGAATTTCCCGGTTTAGCGCCCCTCCCCTCCAGTGGAACACAAAATACGGCTGCTTCTTCCTCACAACTGCACGGAGCCGCTTATACACCTCCTCTGCCTTTGTGAGAGAAAGCCTCTGCTCCTTGTAATAAAACCTGTCATAATCTGTACAGGCGGGAACCGGATAGACCAGTTTCTGGTGATCCTTAAATATACGCTTGTCATCCAAATTAAAATAGTCAAAACGCTTTGTTCCGTAACGCCCCAGAGAATTGTCAAAGGTGGCATCCAGATGATACCAGTTCCCTCCCATTTTCAGCACATTCCACGCGTGGCGGTACCTGATTCCCCTGTCCGGGGCGGCCTCGCTGACAGCGATCACACATTCGATTCCCAGGCAGCCGCAGAGGAGCTTTACGGTTTTTGCAATCCCCTCGCACACGCCTACGCCCTGCTGAAGAGGCCCTATAATCTCGTGGGAGTACTGCTTTTTCAGCTTGTCATAGGTGACGTTTTCACAGATAAAGTCATGGACAAACCTCTCCTTCTCCTCCAAAGTCATATTCCCGGCCTGCCTGACAAGGCGGTTCACCCTCCCCTCCAGGGCCTTCTGGTGCTCCCTTATCTTCTTTTTTTCAAACATGTACTCCGGACACATTCTCACATACTGGGAATCTTGCGTAAACCGGTAATGAAAACCCTCCGCAAAAAAGATTTCCGGGTGATCCAGCCTGAGACGGAAAAATACATCGGAAAGCTCCCTGTTTTCCAGCCTCCTCACCGGAAATTCCGGCGAAATATCCTGAAAGCCGGAAAGCATATTCCTGTAGGCCTCCTGCTCATCCCGGCTCATCTGTCTGTAGTAATAATCCTGTGTCATCTTCTCTTCTGCCTTTCCCGGAGCCTGGCAGACTCAGACACCTTTCACAGGCGGTATCCGTCATCCACACAGCCGGCCCAGTGCGGCATCAGGCTCGCTTTACTACGGTAATTTTATCATGCCTCAGTACAAATGTCCATCTCGCCGCCCATCCCTCCTTTTCCTCTTTCTCCTTCCCTCTCCCTTGTAAAGCCGGAAGCTTTTATGCTATACTGAGATAACCCTGCAGGGGCAGGCAGAGTAAAAGCAGCCCGGTCGTCTGCCTCCTTTTTCTGCCCCTGCCTGTTATTAAAAACTGGAGGTATCTGCAAATGAACCGTGAAATTATTATCAGAAAGGAACAGCCGGAAGATTATCTTCGGGTAGAAACGATCATAAGAAAGGCTTTCTGGAATTTATACGTTCCCGGCTGCTATGAACATTATCTCGCTCATATTCTTCGCTCTCATGAAGACTTTATTCCTGAGCTTGATCTGGTCATCGAAAAGGACGGCCTGGTGATTGGCTCTGTCATGTATACAAAAAACAGGCTTATCGATGAAAATGGAGCCGAAAAACAGATCCTCACTTTCGGCCCTATCTGCATAGCTCCGGAATACCAGAGAATGGGCTATGGAAAAGAGCTGATGGAGGTATCCTTCCAAAAGGCTGTCCAGATGGGCTATGAGGCCGTGGTCATCTTCGGAAGCCCTGCCAACTATGTAAGCAGCGGCTTTAAAAGCTGCAAAAAATACAATGTCTGCCTGGAAGGGGATATCTGGCCCGCTGCCATGCTGGTAAAAGAGCTGAAGCCCGGAGCCCTGGATGGGAAAAAGTGGTTTTACTACCAGAGCTCTGCCTATGACTTAGATATGGAAGAGGCACAGCGGTACGATGACTCTCTCGAGAAGATGGAGAAGGGCTTCCAGCCAAGCCAGGAGGAATTTTATATTTTAAGCAATGCCTCCCTCTCCTGACTTCTTTTCGCTCAGCCGTTTCTGGCAGAGAATCCCCTCCCGGCGGGATACTCTGCCGGCGGCAAACTCTGCATTGCTCTAATGTATTTTTCCTCCATATCTGTCCAGAAGCTCTTTTCCGATTAAATCCCCTCTGCCTTTTTTAACCTCCGGTAAAATCCGGCTGCTGCAATCAGAGAGACTGTGTCAACAATAGGCTGAACCCACATACAGCCATAGAGTCCCAGAAGGCCGTTCATCAGAAACAGGAGGGGAATATCCAGCACGCCTTTTCTGAGTATGGAACAGATAAGAGATTCCTTAAATTTTCCCATAGCCTGGAACTGAATAATCATCGGATAGCAGACAGACATCATCGGCATAGCCGTCACCATCCGACGGAGAAATCCGGTGCTGTAATAGATCGTCTCCGGATCGCTGATAAACAGCGAGGCAAGCTGGGGTGCAAACACTTCGTAGGCGGCCAGACACAGCATGGAAAAGCCAAATGAAACCAGGCAGCCCAGGCGAAAGGCCTTTCTTCTTCTGTCCTGATTGCCCGCCGAATGGTTATAGGCCAAAAGAGGCAGAAGACCGTTGGACACGCCGATGGAAAAGTAGAGGGGAAGCTGATCCAGCTTCTTTACAATTCCCAACGCAGCCATGGCCTCTGTCGCATACTGAGAAACAAACCGGGACTGAGCCGCGATAGCCACAACGGTCAGTGCATACTGGACGGCCGACGGAAAACCTATGGTGAGAATATTTTTTATATAGCTCCCCGTGAACCGGAGCCTGGCCGGATGGATATTCACCACCGTCTGTCCGCGCTTTCCGGCAATATAAATCAGGAAATACAGTGTCGCAGCCATGTTGGAGATGGCTGTCGCCATGCCTGCTCCCGCAGCCCCCAGATTCAAAAACTGAGGGAGCACAAAAATCGGATCCAGGACTATGTTCAGAATTCCGCCCATGGAAACGCCTGCCGCTGCCGCTGCCGCGCTTCCCTCCGCTCTCACAAGATTGGCCAGCAGTGTATTCAGAATCGTTCCCGGCCCGCCGATCACCACCACCCACAGGGCATAGCCAAACGCAATATCATAAATCTCCGGCGTCGCTCCGCAGAGCACCAGCACCGGATGGGCAAAGATCAAAAACAGAGCGGAAAAGAGCGCCGCGCACAGAAAGCCTCCCCAGAAGGACACAGAAGCAATCCTTCTGGCATCTTCCGTCTGATTTTTTCCAAGCGCCCTTGCGAGGGCGCTGGCTCCCCCGACTCCGAACAGGTTGGAGATAGCTGTCAGCATAACAAAAGAAGAATATACGACCGTAACAGCAGCCGTCTGATCCGGCTTGTTTAACATTCCCACAAAATAAGTGTCCGCCAGATTGTAGATCAGCGCTATCATCTGGCTTGCAATCGCAGGTACAATCTGCCTGCACACGGCCTGCCGGACCGGCATGTTCTCAAACACTGCAGTCCTGTCTGCTGCCTGTTTCATATGGTTTCCTCCTTAAACATTTTCTGTCAGTTTTTCATCTGTCTTTTTATCAGTCTCTGTGCCTCTATTGTCAAGGATATTCCATAAGCTCTTCTGCAAGTCTCTGTGCAAGCCTCTCGGCAAACCTTCTGTGCCCCTCCCCGGTAAAATGCACGCCGTCATGGGCGAGAGGAATCTCCCAGCCGGAAGCATCTGCAAAGCGCAGACCGTACTTTTCTGCAATCTGTCTGTAAACAGGCCCCAGGGCCTGCACCTCCCTGTCATAGAGAGCCTCCTCCTCCCCATAGCGGCCGATATCCGTCGGCGCAGGGGCAATGAGAAGCACCTTCTTTCCCTCTCCCCTGAACCTCTGATGTTTCAGGATATGCTCCACAAACACTTCCATCTTTTTTCCTATTTCGCAGGCGTCAGGGCGAAATGAATTAAAAATATCATTAGTTCCAAGCATGACAGCCAGAAGAGCAAACGGCGGTTCCCTGTCCATAAGCTGATCAAAGCGCTGCAGAAACCAGCCTTCCGGGATCTCCCGCCCGTTCATCCCTTCATTTGCCGTCTCCCATCCAAAGCGTGCTGCCAAAATTTCCGGCCACCGCTCCTCCTCCCCAAGCCGCCGGCCCAGCCTGGAGCCTGCATCATAGCCATATGTATTGGAATCTCCAAAGCATACCATCCGTCTCATGATCTGACTGCCCCTCTCCTTTATTATGAAAAAGAATACTTCTGTCAGCCGGCCACTTCTCTACTCCTTTGGAACCTTTCCAAAATCTACTTCCCGGCCTATTTCCCACAGATGCTCCATATGCCTCTTGTAGATATCATAGAACTGCTCCCCCTTCCTGAATTCCACATAAAGGCAGTCCGAAGGAGGCACATCAAACAGCAGATGGTTCGCCCCGATCACGCCGTTATCTCTGTCCACGTCCCTGGCTATGATGTTTGTCCACAAGGGTTCCTTTACCTCTTTAACAATAAGATTTTTATTCAGAAACTCCTCCTGATACGTCTTTAACCGCATCAGGGTGATCCTGAGCATACTTTTCATTTTATCATATCCTGCCCCAAGCTGTATGCAGTTTTTCTTCAGGCCTTCATTGGAGAGAAGAATGAGCTTTACCTCCAGTCCGCGGCTTAAAAGCTCATGCAGCAGTGTAGGTGAATCGTACAGGGAATTCAGAGAATTCCCTGTAATAAAAATACTTTTCTCTGCCTTCTCAATAAACTCTTTGACAGGCTTTCTCTCTCTAATCCACCCAAATCTCTGTTCATATCTGATCCAGCCTTCTGTCTTTCCTTCCTCGTCTCTTATTTCCTTCCGTTTATCATTGAGAGTCTTTAAAATTGAAGCCTTCAAATCGTCCTTATTGCTCCAAAACATCACAGTTCCATTAGACTTTACCTTTTCCCGAAATTGGTTCAGGCGGGCGATGCCGTCTTCTGTCCGCTCTACCCTGGCTGCCGGTAGCGTATCCGGCTTCTCATGAATGAATGCAAAAACGGGTTTATTCTCTCGTATGGCATAGTCAAATTCCATCTCTGTATAGCCCACAGGCATACCTCTGTCATCTTTCCCCAGTGAACCATATCTTCCTCCCAGTACCAGGAGATAAAAATCACTGTCATCTATGACTTTTTTAATGATGTCCCATTGTTTTTTATCGGAAGCCGGAAAAAGTTCCATACCGGCAGGAAAGCAATCCATTTCCAGAATAGCCTGCACGGCTTCTTTTCTCTCCTCTTTCAAATCCTCATACGTAGAACTTACAAAAACCTGATACCTTGCCTCCATAATCTGTGTATTTCCCCCTTTTATCTTCTGGCCTTCTAAGCCGTATTTGCTTTTCTCCAGCTCTCAATCCCTCAGCTTTCCTCCATACTGCTCAGCACTTTAGCTTTTACTTGTGGTACGGCGCCCCCTCGATAATCCTGTAGCTCCTGTAAATCTGCTCCAGAAGCACCACCCTCATCAGCTGGTGCGGAAATGTCATTTTGGAAAAGCTCAGTGCGAAATCCGCTCTCTTCATCACCCGCTCGGACAGCCCGAGAGAGCCTCCAATCACAAACTGCACATGACTCACGCCATTGATGCCAAGCCGGTCTATTTTCTCTGCCAGCTCCTCAGAATCCAGCATTTTTCCCTCAATGGCCAGGGCAATCACATAGGCTCCATCTTTGATGTGGGAGAGTATCCGCTCTCCCTCCCTGTCCTTGATCTGTTCCTCCACAGCAGCCCCTGCCCTGTCCGGTGTTTTTTCATCTGCAACCTGCACGATCTCCAGCTTGCAGTATCTGGACAGCCTCTTCGCATACTCGGAAATCGCCGCCTCAAAAAAGCGCTCCTTAATCTTCCCCACAGCAATCACTGTGATTTTCACACTCTTTTCCTCCCTTTCTCCTGTCCTCTTTTGCCGCTTTTTTCACCGGTCCTTCGATTTCTCCTCTTATCATGGAGATCAGAAGTCCCCTTGCCCTCTCCTGCACTTCTGGTCTGTGGGTTTTGACTCTCTTAACCACCCGGCCTTCGGCCTTCCTCTGAATTTTGTATACAATACAGAGAAATTCTCCGACCTCCTCCCAGGCTTCCCGGCTCTCCGGGATCAGGTCAAGCCCCATCTGAAATACATGGAACATACCGCTGTAGACAGAAGTTCTCACCCTCACCCCGGCCTTTTTAGCCTTTTCTGACACAGAGAGCGTGTCACTGAGCAGCACCTCGTAATCTCCCACCTGCATCAGCATGGGCGGAAATCCCGAAAAATCTCCAAACAGCGGGGACAGATAGGGATCCGCCGGGTCTGCCTCTCCGATATAGCTGCACTGGTACAGCATATTCTCCCTGGAATTTCCAAACAGCGGATCCAGCTCATATCTGCTTTCGTAGGACTCTCCTCCGAGGGTCACATCGGTCCAGGGCGACATGGTGATCACACCGCCGGGCAGCGGCATCCCATGATCCTTCAGATAGTGAACCAGGGCAAGAGCCAGACCTCCTCCTGCGGAGTCTCCTGCCACTGCGATCTTCTCCGGCTCATACTTCTTTTCCTCTAAAAGCCACCTGTAGCCATCCACAGCATCCATCAGAGCGGCCGGGAAGGGATATTCCGGGGCAACGCGGTAGTCCACGCTCAGCACATCTGCCCCGTAGCCGAGCTTTGAATATCTGACGGCAAATCTCCTGTAAATATTTTTCATGGGGCCAATGTAACCGCCTCCGTGAAGCTGCAGAACCACGCGGCCGGTCACCGTATGCTCCAAAGTCAGATACTCCATCGTGCAGTTAGGCGCCTCCACCAGCTCATACACATAGCCCGCCGGACACCGCCAGGCCGGCTCCACCGGATTTTTTCTGAATTCCCCCGTCTGTATGGGCTTTTTCAGGGCTGTCTCCATCACATCGCTCATCATCTCTCTCGTCAGCCTGCCCATAGCGCTTACCTTCGTCCGCCTTTTTCGGTCTTTTCTTACCTTCTCCTCTCTTCTTTCCATTCTATTATCAAAAATCATCAGTCCGCCTGTTCCTTTCCGTTTCCGGGTTCATCCCTCTGCCTTTCCGTTTTCCTGCATGTTCTTCTCCCCCTGAAATGCCAGCGTCCTCCCCCTTTTGATTTTTCCCTTTTATCTCTCTACAGATGGAACCTTCTCCTCAGCTCCCGCAGTACGCTCCTGCTGCCGGCGAGCACCGTAGTGCAAAGCAGAATGAGGGCTGCTCCCGCAGTAAGAAGGGACAGAAATGGGCGCGTCACCAGACCTGCCCCCCATAGTGCCAGAGGAATGAGGCAGAAGATGGTGATGACAATCTGGTACATAAAATAGCTCTGCCAGTTCAGCCGGTTCACTGTCATCAGTCCGCCCACAGCCGCCACATCAAACAGCAGCAGGCTTGGCACAGCATAGTTAAATGCCCAGCCCTCATATCCCAGGTTCCAGTCAATCAGCACAAGAACTGCAATGGCCCCAAGCGACTGCCTGAATATTTTCCCCGCCAGATTGGAATTTCTGAGCAGAGAAAAGCGCACAGTCATGGCCGCATAGGCTATTCCTGCAATCGTTATCACAGACCACCACCGCCCCAGCCAGCGATAGGTAGCTGCATTGGCAATCCCTGTGACAGCGGCGATGATAAACAAGGTCCCGTAAAACCATGGCATCATCTTTCTGATTCTCCCCGTCTCGGCCGCAGCCTCGGGGTAATTTCCCCGAGCATAGGGGGAGGCCACAACCCCGTTCTCCTCCCTTCCTGTCAAAACCCCCTGTTCGTCCAGCCAGCCATAGAAATAGTCCTGAAGCCTTCTGTCCTGGGACGCGCTTGAAAATGTTATGTCTACCTTATCCCCAAAAGCGGCCACTCCGCACTTCACCGGCTGCTTTTTTGAGACTCCGATGATCACGTGAAAATCGCGGATACTGTCCCGGAGTCCCTCCTTCATCTCCACAGCCCCCAGGTTGGACAGCGTCAGCGTATAGGCTCTGGTATTTCTCAGAAAAATCAGCCTGGTTATCCGCGTTTTAAGGGCCAGCGGCGTAATTCTCACATACCACTTCTTCTCCCTGGAAACATTGTAGGAGATGGTCTCCTCCAGGCGCTCCCTCACAATCTTCTCATCCATCTGGCGGCTGACCTCCGAGAGAACCTCGTTAAAATTTTCCGGCTGTCTCTCCTCCGGAAATGAGATATTTGTGACTGCAAAAAAATTGGCCAGCGTGTCTGACTCAAAGAATGCCCTCAGATTAATGGGAAGGTTAACAGCTACCGGCTCCCTTTTTGTCCTGCCCTCCAGATAGACCTGAATGACTGACCAGAGGAGCAGCGCAGCCAGGTACTTCGTCATGCTGACCCCCTCATGCCTGCAGAGAGTTTTAAATCGGTTCAGATCCACATATCCGTGATAGACAGCGGTCTGGCCAAGAGGAAGCCATTTCCCCCGAAGCTGAAAGGCGCTCCTGCCGCCATACCCTCTGTGTTCCCGTTTCCGGTAATGAAAAAGATAGCTGTCAGAAGCGCGGCCCCTTGCCTTCTCCTTCACCGTGCACATCTCATCCCGGGATATGCTTCGCGGGCATTCTGCCGTTCTGGATTGTTCCGGCCCTGCCCCCGGCTTTTCCCCGGGCACATCCTCCTCCAGATAAATTTCCACCAGCCTCTTCAGGAAATTCATGGCCCCCATTCCATCTGTGAGGGCATGAAACACTTCAAAATTGATCCGGGTTCCAAAATAGCTGACCCGAAAGGGATACATCTGATTTCCCTGAGGTTCAATATACTTACATAAAAAGGCCGTCTCCTGCTCCACAGACGGTTCCCGCGTATTTGTTTCAAAGTAGTACCAGAAAAAACCGCGCCGAAGCCTGACACGAAACACCTCAAACTCCGGAAGGGTTCTCATAAGCGCCCTCTGAAGGCCCTCCGGCGAGATCTCCCTGTCTAAAACCGCGCTGACGCGGAACACATTGCTTAGATCCTCTCCTGTTACCATGGCAAACAGCTTTCCCGTATTGTCAAGCCGCCTCCATCCGGCTCCCTGAATCTGCTTTCTTTCTCTGTGCCGCCTCATGAAAACTCCTCTCTGGCTCCTGCACGGATGAACAGTTCCTAAAACTCCAGAAGCATATCATACCAGACAGCATTCCCATGGACAGACTCAGACAGCCCCTGGTTTACATAACCGAACTTTTCATAGTAATGAATCAGCTTGTCCTTGCATGTAAGGATCATTCCCGCCCTTCCTTTTTTTCTGGCGTCTTCTATCAGAGTTCTCATCAGAAGCTCTGCAATTCCCCTCCTTCTCTCCTGGGGGATCACGTCCAGGCCGAACACGCTCTGATATCTGCCGTCCGGCCTGTGAAGACTGCTGTCCTCATACATTTCATCCCGGATCGTTCTCTCGTCCGTAACGCATCCATTGATAAAGCCCACCAGCTGTCCGTCTTTCTCCGCCACCAGAAAGCTGTCCGGGAATGCCTCGATCCGGGCCCGGAAAGCGTCTCTTCCCGCTGCCTCAGCTTCCGGAAAGCATTCTGCTTCCACTGCAGTCACCCTTTCTAAATCCTCCGGTTTTACCTTCCTTATTACAATATCCATTGTTTCTCCTCTCTTTCGCAGAATCTGCTCTTTTCCGGCCTCATCCTGCTTCCTCCTATCAGAAAATGGCTTCCCCTGTCAGGGCTGCCGCCATTCCAAACAGCCCCCTTACAGAGAGAAAACCCGGCAAAGCCGGGCTCAGGTGCCGGAAAACCGGCCCCTTTGAAATTTATACTTCCGCTGTACCTATCTCCTGCTGCATCCAGCATCGGGACACAGGCCTCTCTTTGACGCCTAAGCTCTGAAATAATATCCCACGCCCCATTTCGTGTGGACATACTTGGGATCGCTTGGACTGGGCTCAATCTTTTCTCTGAGCCTTCTCACATGGACATCCACAGTGCGGACATCTCCGCCTCCCGCCGCCTTATTTCCCCAGACGTATCCTAAAAGCTCCTCTCTGCTGTATACCTTATTGGGATTGCAGACCAGAAGCTCCAGCAGATCAAACTCCTTTGCCGTCAGGTTAATCTCTCTGTCCCCGATAAACACTCTCCTGCTGTCTGTGTCCAGCTTCAGCTCCCCAACCGTTATGGTCCGGCTCTGGGGCTGTGCATCCTTCCTGGAACGGCGTGTGCTCCGCCTCATAATGGCCTTGATCCTGGCCTTAACCTCCAATATGTTAAACGGCTTTGTTATATAATCATCTGCGCCGTATTCCAGCCCCAGAATCTTATCCATGTCTCCGCCTTTGGCGGTCAGCATAATAATCGGCATCTCCGAAAACTCCCGGATTGCCTGGCACACCTCAAATCCATCCCTCTTTGGAAGCATCACATCGA
Source organism: Clostridium sp. AM29-11AC (assembly GCF_003480545.1). Taxonomy (NCBI): domain Bacteria; kingdom Bacillati; phylum Bacillota; class Clostridia; order Eubacteriales; family Clostridiaceae; genus Clostridium; species Clostridium sp. AM29-11AC. Next base: position 15,508 of record NZ_QUJI01000023.1, on the reverse strand, counting down.
GAAGCACAATATCGTACTCCTTTTCCCTGGCCATCTCGATTGCCTCCTCGCCGTCGTATGCACAGTCTACCTCCATTCCCTCCTGCTCAAGGCTGAAACGGATTCCCTTCACAATCAGTTTTTCATCATCTACCACTAAGACCTTCGCCATTTTCCCACCTCTTCACCACGTCCTATACCGTGATACTGTCCTTTATCTTCTGAAATGCAGCCTCCTTAATTCCAGAGACCTTCATGATATCCTCAATCCTTTTAAAGCTACCATGCTCCTGACGGTAACGGATAATATCGTCGGCTCTGGCCTGCCCGATCCCGGTCAGAGTCATCAGCTCCTCCCTGGAAGCTGTGTTGATATTGACCTTTACCTGCCCGGCTGCCTGGCCCTGTCCGGATCCAGTCCCGGCTGTCTGGCCGCCTGAAATTCCAGCTCCCAACCCAGGCTGCTGTTCTGAAAGACGCTTTGCCTCCTCCCTGTCCGGAACCTGAATCTTCATTCCGTCGCTGACCTCCTGAGCCATATTCAGGTAATCGGCGGCCCCGTTTTCCGTACAGCCTCCAGCCATCTCGACTGCCTCATAGACACGGCTTCCCGCCGGCATCTCATAGACTCCCGGAAAAACCACCTCGCCGCAGACATGGACAAAAACTGACTCTTCCCGGGCTTTGCTGCTCCCCTGAGTCTTTGTCTCTTCCCCGCAAGGCTGCTGCGTTTTCCCGCTGTCCTGACTCCCAACCCCGGCATCCCTGTCCATCCGGTTCTCAGACATGCTGTCGTCCTGTTTTCGGGTATCGCCTTCATCTGTCAGAAAGGTATCTTCCTCCTCTATGTCCAGAACAAACTGCTCCTCACGGACACGGTTCTCCTCCGGCCGGACATACCGGCTTCCGATATAGCATATGCCGGCTGCAAGCACACATATAACAGCCAGGATCACTTTCATCCTGTCTCTCAGCTTCCCATTCTTCATATGTATCGTACCTCCCGTCTGTCTGGCGGAAGATACTGTTATGCCTGTACCCCTATTCTACCTAAAACCCCGTTTAAACACAAGCACTAAATCGTCCATTCAAAGCAGGTTTGTCAGCTTTCCCACCTAAAGATCACAATCCCTGCAATCGCCACGGCTGCCCCGATGGCCTTTCTCCACTCAAATCCTGCCTTGTCCACGCCGAACAGTCCCAGCACCTCTATCCCATACGCCACAAGGATCTGGGCCACCACAATGAGAAGTGCAGCCTTCGCCGGACCCAGAGCGCTCATGCTCTTGATCACTGTGTAGGTAATAAGAGCTCCCAGGACACCACCAATCAGCATATATTTAGGCGTCACCTGCATGAGCCCGCCAATCCTGTCGCGCCCCGAAAGCAGCCAGAATACCACACAGGTGAGAAAGGCTGAGGCCTGTACCCATCCGGCAGACACCCACACACTCGTCTGTTTTGTCACCTCTGTATTAAACACTCCCTGAATGCTCATCAGAGCCCCTGATGCAAGGGCCACGATTAATCCCCACATAAAAAAACCTCCATGGCTTAAGATACCTCTAGTATCCCTCGCCATGGAGGTTTTTATGTATGGTTTCCCGCTTTTCCCGCCAGGATCTACTGGATGGAAAAATCCACATTTACATTGGCTTCGATTTCGATTTCTCCGCCCATCACATCGATGCTTCCCGTATCTGCCGCAAGGCCTGCTTCCTCTGTTTCCATCATAAGGTTGGAAGCCTTCGTATAGCGCGGCTGCTGATCAGAGCTCAGCTCATTTATATTTATCACAGCCCCCAGCTGACAGCCGCCTGCCTCGGCCATGGCCTGGGCCTTGATCTTTGCGCTCTCAATGGCCATCTTCAGGGCCTCCTGGTATTTCTCATCAAAGGTACTGCACAGATAGGACACCGAGTCAATCTGATTGGCCCCGGCCTCCACGACTGCCTTCAGGACAGTTCCCGCATTGTCAATGGGGATATCCCTTACGGTTACTCTGGAACTCATCTCATAGCCGGTAACAGTCTTTCCCGAATCCCAGTCATATACCGGATTCAGCCCAAAGCTGGCTGTCTGAATGGAGGACTCTTCAAGCCCCTGGGCTTTCAGCGCCTCAATCACACGCTGCAGATCCTCACTGTTTTTCGTCTGGCAGGCCTTGGCATCTTCTGCCTGGGAGTAGACCGTCAGCTGAATCTGCGCGATATCCGGCTCAGCCGTAACGGTCTCTGAACTGTTCACATTGATAATATGAGACTTTGCAGTCTCCACGGTCACTGTCCCTCCTGCGGTTCCCGCTGCGCAGGCAGTGATTCCCAGCGCGCCGGCCAGAACTGCGGCAGCAATCATCCCTCTTTTTTTCATAAAATCCTTCCTCTCTGCATAGTTCATCTTATCTGTCTTTTCCTCTTCTCCATTTCCCCCCTTCCCTCAAAGCACCTTTCCCTTCTGTCGGCTGCTCCAGCATAATAAAAAGACATCTATTCTGAATTTATTATACAAAAAAAACAGAATAGATGCTTTTCTTTTCTCTTAAGCTTTGCTGTCAGATTTCTAAAACCCAGCTCTATAAGCCTGCATTCGTTTCTCTCTCCGCCCGGGCCTGTGCCAGAGCCGCGTTCACGAGGCGCTTTGCAAGCACTGCGGTGGTCACCGAACCGATCCCTCCCGGCACAGGAGTAGCCATAGACGCCTGTTCTCTGATGTCCTCGAAATCTACATCGCCGCACAGATGGCCGTTTTCGTCCACATTGATACCCACATCCACTACAATAGCTCCCTCTCCCACATACGTCCTGTCCACCATTTTGGCGCATCCGGCAGCTGCCACAAGAATCTGGGCGCTCCGGCAGATTTCCGGCAGATCCACAGTTCTGGTATGGCAGACTGTCACCGTCGCATTCTCCTGCAAAAACAGCATAGCCAAAGGCCGTCCCACCACCATACTCCGGCCCACAATCACAGCGCGCCTTCCGGCTACAGGAATATCATTCAGGCGGAGGATATCCATAACCGCCTCAGCCGTGCAGGGTGCAAACCCTGTGTTATCTCCGCTGAACACCTTTGCGATGTTCACCGGTGAGATGCCGTCCAGATCCTTGAGCGGATGGATCATCCGGTCAATATCCTCCTGAACGATCTGCTCAGGCAGCGGTCTCAGGACGAGGATGCCGTCCACATCCGGGTTCTCGTTGATCTCCCGAAAGGCAGCCTTGAACTCCCGATCGCTTATATTCTCCGGAAAGGTATACTTCACCACCTCCAGCCCGAAAGCATCCATCTTCTTGACAGCGCCCTTTTCGTAAGAAATATCATCGGGCCTCTCCCCAACACGGACAATCGCAAGGCGCGGGATACGTCCCAGCTCTGAAAGCCCCTCCTGCACCTGTACCTTCAGCTTCTCAGAAACCTCTGCTCCTCGTAATGTAATCATGTTTTCTCCTCTGCTCTCTGATGTCATTCTCATTTACATTTGCCCGCCTGTATCCCGGCAGCCTGCACTTAAAAGTATCCTGTCCGCCTCCTGCTTTTCATACATTTTCACAGAACAGCCGCTCCGGCTGCCAGTTCCAGCAGATATACGGCCAAAATGGCGGCAAGGGCTACCACCACCAGGCTCTTTCCCCTGTAGCCCAGATATACTGCCACTGCCGTGCCCCCGGCTGCAGAAAGAATATGCCCTGTGGAAAAAAATACATCCGGAAACGTCAGTGCCCCCAGCACTGCATAAGGTGTATAGTCCAAAAAGGAACGGATAAAGGGCGACTGAATCTGTTTTCTGAAAATCGTAACCGGAAGCACCCTTGGAATATAAGTCACAAGAGCCATCAGCGCCACACAGATAAGAACTCTCTCCATCTCCATCTTCCTCTACCTCCTGATTTCTGATTCCTTTCTCTAGGAGAGCTCCCTCTCCTTATGTTCCTCTTCCCTGCTGGGAAATACCCAGGCTCCGGCCGCCGCTGCCGCCACTGTGGCAATAATTACTCTGAACCCGTCTGAGACAAAGGCAAACAGCGGTATGTATTTCACTGCACAGTTCACAGCCACTGCCGTCAGAATCACAAAAAGCACAGGAAGCGATTTTCTCGCCGCCGGAATAATCAAGGCGATAAACATGGCATACAGAGCGATTCCCATGGCATTTTGGAGTGCCTGGGGAAGGATCGTAGAAATGCAGCCTCCCAGAAGCGTTCCCAGATTCCATCCCACTATAGGCATGGAGATAAGTCCCAGCATAAAGGGAGCAGTCAAAACCCCTGTCTGCAGAGAGCCGACCACAAATGTTTCATCTGTAATTCCGAAGGCCATCACCAGCCGTTCCAGAGTCCCTGTCTTTTTGTCCAGCTTCTGGGACAGTGAAAGCGACATCAGCATGTACCGGATATTGATGACAAAGGTGGTGAGCGCCACCTCGAAATATCCCGCCCCCGCAAAGATCAGATTCGTCCCTGCAAACTGTCCTGCGCTGGTGAGATTGGTCAGCGAGATCACCACTGCCACCCAGACGGGAAGTCCTCCGGAAACTGCCAGAAAACCAAACGTAAAAGAAACCGGAATGTAGCCCAGACCGATGGGGATTCCGGCTTTCAGCCCTTTCTTAAAATCTCTTTTCCAGTTCATATTTCACTCAAGCCGCCTTTAAATACTCAATAAGTACGTATTATATCGCCAACCGCTCAAAATGTCCACACTTAATCCTCAGCGCATCTGTTTTCTCCTCTGTCATTTTTCCCCGCTGCCGAATTTCAGAGCCCACATCTCATTGAGCCACTGCACGCCGGCCTCTATCCCCTCCTCGGAAAAAGCAAACTGAGCCCTCGTCTTCTGCTCTTCAGGAGTGGCATCAAACCCATAGGGCTCGGGCCATACCGTGACCACCAGCGCTTCCTCCCCGTCAGCTTCTCCCTTTTCCATCCTGTATCTCATTCCCCGCTCGCTCCCTGTAAAGTTTTCCTTTTTAAGGAAATTGACCGGCATCACACTCTGTCTTGTAATCATTCTCTTTTTCCCTCTTTTCCTGTACGGCTGTCCCTCTCAGTTTACACTTCCGCCCGGTTTATTTCAAGAAGCAGGAAGAAAAAAGACTGCTGCAACCCGACCGGCAAAGCACACGTCTTAGATTCATAAAAAACTATAAATCCAATCTGTGCCCTGCCGGTCTGAGTTTACAGCAGTCCTTAAACATTCCTTATTTCATTGTCAGTCAGGCCGGCTGTCTGTCAGCCCCTTTGTCCCTGTCAGCTATTACTTCTTCTGAACGTACTTCAGACAGTCAAGCGTTACAGCTGAAAGGATAATGATACCTGAGAATACGAACTGAAGGTTTGTATCGATACCAAGGATTGTAAGAGAGTATGTCAGAGCGGTGAAGATAAATACACCAACTACGACACCGGAAATCTTACCAATACCGCCTGTGAAGGATACACCGCCGACTACGCAGGCTGCGATGGCATCCATCTCCCAGCCCTGTCCATAAGCTGCGGAACCGGAACCCACCATTCTGATACACTCCAGCCAGGAGCCGAAGCCGTAAAGAATACCAGCCAGGATGAATGCACCCACGGTCACACGGAATACAGAGATACCGGAAACTGCTGCCGCCTCTGCGTTTCCGCCGACAGCGAACAGGTTCTTTCCGAATGTGGTCTTATTCCAGATAAACCAAACAATAATCACTGCTGCTACTGCCCAGAGAATAATGGTTGGGAATCCGTTAATCTTCGGAATAATCATTCCCGGAATTGAGGATTCGATCGCACCGAAGGATACACCCTTTGTGGAATATGTAACAAGTCCAAAGATTACAAGCATGTTTGCCATGGTTGAGATGAACGGATGCATCTTAAACTTGGCAGTGAAGAAGCCAGCAATCGTTGTGAAGAAGGTACATAAAACCACGCACATGAATAACGCGAAGATGACTCTCACAGGAACAGGTAAAGAGGTGAAGTCAAATACATGTCCGAACACCATACCTGTGTTGATTCCCTGGTGCATGATAATGGTTGCGGTTGTCATACCCATACCAACCATACGTCCGACGGAAAGGTCTGTACCAGCTAACAGGATCAGGCCTGCAACGCCGAGAGCCAGGAACATTCGCGGAGAAGCCTGCTGAAGAATATTCAGCACGTTATTGTAGGTAAGCAGCGGAACGCCCTTTACCATTGGAGTAATGATGCACAGAGCAATGAAAATTAAAATGATTGCAATGTACAGACCGTTTCTGAGCAGGAATGCCCTGCGGTTAAAGGTGTACTTGTAGTTCTCCCATTTCTCTGCCATGGTCTCTGCGAAGGTAAATTTAGACATACGCAGAAGGTCGATCAGGTGATTCCTGTATGCAAATGCTGCATGTCTTCTGTCCTTAATCTGCTGGAAATCTTTCTCCAGCTCCATCTTGGCATCGAAAAGCCTGTTTTTATGAACATACTTTTCGTCCTTAATCTCCTGATGATCTGTAATCTTGGATAAAATATCCTTATGCTGCTTCTCAAGCTCTTCTACATGCCTGCGGTACTTTTCCTGAGCCTGAGCCTTTTCCAGCTTACAGCTCTCCACCACATGCTGATAGTAATCCTTGACAAAATGCTCCTTTAAATAAGCTTCAGCATCTGCGATGAGTTTGGAAATCTCATCTTTATTCTTAGCCTCAACTGCCTTTGCCTTTTCCAGTTCAGCTTTAAGCTGGGCAATTTTGGCATCCTTTTCTTCTTTCGTGAAGATACGATCCTTTTTCACTACATCCATGTCATTCTGAAGGGAAAGGACCTTATCTGTTCCGTCTGCTCTAAGGCTGTCGATCTTCTCCTGAATTTTGCCGACATAATCCTCTATTGGCTGGCGCAGCTTCATCTCCTGCTCAGCCGTAAGTATCTTACTGTTTTCAACTGCCATATCTACCAATCTCCCTCATTATAGGTATTTTGCACTGAGTCTTAAAAGCTCCTCCTGGTTTGTCTCCTTCGTGTTGACAATTCCAGAAAGATGACCGTTTGACATAACTCCGATACGGTTTGTGATTCCCAGAATCTCCGGCATCTCAGAGGAAACAACAATAATGGTCTTTCCCTGTTTTGCCATTTTGATAATCAGCTCGTATATCTCATACTTTGCGCCTACATCAATACCTCTGGTCGGTTCGTCCATCATGAATACCTGAGGACTCCTCTCCAGCCATTTTCCGAAGATGACCTTCTGCTGGTTTCCTCCTGAAAGGCTTGAGATCATATCGTCCGGTCCCATGCATTTCGTATGCATGATCTTAATCTCCTGTGCAGTAGCCTTTACCATTTTCTGATCGGAAAGCGCCATACCTACCTTATACTGATCCAGGTTTGCAATCGTGGTGTTAAAGGTAAGGTCTCCCTTCAGGAAGAGCCCGTTCGCCTTACGCTCCTCGGTAATCAATGCAAACCCGTGCTCTATGGCTTCCTTTGCGCTGTTAAAATTCATCAGGCGGTTTCTGAAATAGACACGCCCTGCCGCTCTGGTACGGATACCGAACATCGTTTCCAGAAGCTCTGTACGTCCTGCTCCCACCAGACCGTATAGTCCGAAAATTTCTCCCTCCCGGACATCGAATGAAACGTCCTGAAGGTAGGGTTCAAACTTTGTAGAAAGGTGCTGAACGGACAGAATCACATCCTTTGGCGTATTGTCCACTGGCGGGAATCTGTTCTCCAGTGAACGGCCAACCATGGCTGCAATCAGCTCGTTCATATCTGTCTCTGAGGTTTTCTTCGTCATAACCATCTTACCGTCACGAAGCACAGAAATCTCATCACAGATCTCAAAAATTTCATCCATCTTATGAGAAATATAGATAAGAGCAATTCCCTGCTCCTTCAGCATTCTCATCATTTCAAAGAGCTTGTCAACCTCCTGAACTGTCAGAGAGGAAGTCGGCTCATCCAGAACAATTACCTTTGAATTGTAGGAGATAGCCTTTGCAATCTCGCACATCTGCCTCTGGGATACGGACATATTTCTCATGGGCTGTGTAAGATTCACTGTCATGCCCAGCTTTCTGAACAGCTCTGATGCCTTCTTTTTCATTCGGCCTTCATCAACTACACCTAAGGAATTAACCGGATAACGTCCAAGGAATAAATTATCAATTACATTTCTCTCCAGACACTGATTCAATTCCTGGTGAACCATTGCAATACCGTTTTCAAGAGCATCTTTCGGTCCGGAAAAGCTGATTTCCTTGCCGTTAAGGAAGATATTGCCCTCATCCTTTTGATATGTTCCGAAAAGGCACTTCATCATTGTCGACTTACCGGCGCCATTTTCGCCCATCAGGCCCATGACGGTTCCGCGCTTCACATCCAGATTGATGTGATCCAGAACCCTGTTTCGGCCGAAGGACTTGCTCATACCGCGTATTGATAAGACGATATCATCTTTCTTATCTGCCATTATTCTTACTCCTGTTATGTATTTGATATAGTGATTGACCAGCGTTTACTTTTATATTTTCTGCCGGGCATTACCAGTCTTAAAAGAGCATTAGGGAGAATTTCTTCTCCCTAATAGCCTGCCCTCTCTTATTTCACCAGATATTACTGACTCAGTAAAGCTGTATAAGAAGCTGCGTTGTCTGTCTTAACCATGTTAATTGCGAACGCATCATACTGACTTGGGTTTCCAAGACGGTTTGTGATATTGGACTCTGTCTGTCCGTCTCCGCCGATGTAGTCAACCTTCAGGTTCAGAAGATCATCGTACTTCTGAAGCAGCGGCTGATAGGTGGAGCTTAAGAAGTTATCAGAAGCGTTGTAAATGTCAAGCCATACGGTCTTCTCCTGATGGGAAGCTGCGTCTAACTGGTTGGATACCGGCTCGTAAACCTTTGTGGAATCTGTGAAATCCTGGTAGTTGTCAGCTGTAACTGCTACGTTTAATGCGTAGTAGGAACGCTCGTCCTCGTTGTATACATATACATCGTCGGAGAGAACGTTTCCAGCCTCATCAGGTGTACCGATACCTGTGTCGATATCTACGCCGTCAAGACCGTTGCGAAGAACACGGAGTGTCAGGTAAGCCTGAACGTCAGCGTGCTGGCTGATTGTTCCGCCGTAGCCCTCTGCGATAGCTGCCACTGCATCGTTGTTTGCGTCATATCCGAAGGTTGGAACCTTGTTGTCCTTGGACCATGCGTTGAACATGGACATTCCCATACCGTCGTTGTTGGAAGCGATAACATCGATCTGATCTCCGAAAGAAGAAGCCCATGTACCGATTGCGTTGCCTGCTGTAGCTGCATCCCATGTAGCTCCTGCGGAGTTCTTCATCTCCTGGGAAGCCAGCTCTCTTACAACGTATGTCTTTCCGTTTACTTCGATGGAACCATCCTGAACTGCTGTGGAAGTTCCGTCTGTATTGATACCAACCGGATCGCTGACAATCGCGCCGTCTTTCTCAAGGCCTGTGCCGAGAGCCTTACGAACGCCTCTTGTACGTGCGATAGAGTCATTGTGTCCGATATCACCGATTGCCAGAACGTATCCGATGATGCCGTCGCCGTTGCGGTCGATTGTGTCGATGTTCTTCTCAATGTACTCCTTAACCATGGTTCCCTGAAGCTCAGCACCCTGGTTTGCATCGAAACCTACATAGTATGTAGAGTCGTTGAAGCTGAGAGCGTTCATGTCAAGCTCTCCTGTGGAGCTGTTGGATGGCTGACGGTTGAACCATACTAATGGCTTGTCCTTGTTTGCCACCTCAGCATCTGCCTTGGCTCCTGTATCTCCTGCCGCAGTTGTCTCTCCTGCTGCCTCAGAGCCTGCTGCTGCAGTTGTCTGAGCTGTTTCAGATGAGCCGCCTGAGCAGCCTACAAGTCCGAAAGCCATTAAAGAAGCCATGGACAGTGCCAGAACTCTTTTCTTCATAATTGATTCCTCCCTTGAAAATGTTCACTTGATTTGATGTGCATTTCCAACACATCTGATGTTTTATATTATAAACCTTTTAGGGAAAAAGTACATAGAATATTCCACAATTTTTGTTTAATATTCAATTCATCCTGTGATTTTTCACCCGTATCTGTGCACAATCCCCAAGGCTCCCCTTTTCCCGTTTCAGGCCCTTCGCTTTTTGTTCTGTTTCCTGTTCCTCCTGTTCTTCTTTCTTTTCCTCCTTCTGTTCTTCCTTCTGCTCTTCCTTCTGTTCCATTCTCTGCTTTCCCCTATCCCTGTACTTTTTCGGCCCCTGAATCGCTTTCATAATAATGCATATTATTCACTGCGCTTTTCTTTTTTTAACCTGGATATGCATTTTCCTCTTGATTTTATTACTTTTTAGATGTATATTTATGTTTATTGATATAATATTTATGCAATCCGATACCGGCAGCCTTTCTGCCCGGACTGTATCATCCGTACTGATTGCAGTGTCTGCCCTGAGGCAGAAAACATGACGAACATATATGAGGAGGAAGCGATTATGAAAGAGAAGGTAATCCTGGCATATTCCGGCGGACTTGACACGACCGCTATTATTCCATGGCTCAAAGAACATTTCGATTACGAGGTGATCTGCTGCTGCATCGACTGCGGACAGGGTGAAGAACTCACAGGTCTGGAGGAGAGGGCAAAGCTGTCCGGAGCGTCAAAGCTCTATATCGAGGACATTGTGGATGACTTCTGTGACAACTATATTGTTCCCTGTGTTCAGGCAGGTGCAGTCTACGAAAACAAATATCTGCTGGGAACCTCCATGGCCCGCCCCGGCATCGCCAAAAAGCTGGTGGAGATTGCGAGAAAGGAAGGAGCCTCTGCCATCTGTCACGGTGCGACGGGAAAAGGCAATGATCAGATCCGCTTCGAGCTGGGAATCAAAGCCCTGGCCCCGGATCTGAAAATTATTGCCCCCTGGAGAATGACAGACGTATGGACCATGCAGTCCCGTCAGGATGAGATCGACTACTGCAAGGCCCACGGCATCGACCTTCCCTTCTCCGCAGACTCCAGCTACAGCCGCGACAGAAATCTCTGGCACATCAGCCACGAAGGATTGGAGCTTGAGGATCCTGCTGCCGAGCCTGACTATGAGCACCTGCTGGTTCTCGGCGTGACACCGGAAAAAGCTCCTGACGAGCCGGAGTATGTCACCATGACCTTTGAGAAGGGCGTTCCCACCTCCCTCAACGGAAAGGCTATGAAGGTTTCCGATATTATCCGCGGTTTAAATGAGCTGGGCGGAAAACACGGAATCGGAATCGTCGACATCGTGGAAAACCGGGTAGTGGGCATGAAGTCCCGCGGCGTCTATGAAACGCCGGGAGGCACGATTTTAATGGAGGCCCATGCTCAGCTCGAAGAACTTGTGCTGGATCGGGCTACCATGGAGGTCAAAAAAGATATGGGAAACAAATTCGCTCAGATTGTCTATGAAGGAAAGTGGTTCACCCCGCTGCGTGAGGCCATTCAGGCTTTTGTGGAAAAGACGCAGGAGTATGTAACCGGAGAGGTAAAATTCAAGTTGTACAAGGGCAATATCATCAAGGCCGGAACCACCTCCCCCTACTCTCTCTACAGTGAGTCCCTGGCCTCCTTCACTACAGGCGAACTCTACGACCACCACGATGCAGAGGGCTTTATCACTCTGTTCGGACTGCCGCTCAAGGTACGGGCCATGAAGATGGCAGAACTCGAGGGCCAGAACGGAAAATAAAATAAAAAAATACAGGAAACAGAAAAGCCAGAGGGAGCATACAGAGTCATTCTGTACCGTTCCCTCCGGCTTTTTTTCTTTCATTCCCCCCGTTTTTTCAACGGTGATTCTCTCCACCTGCCCAGATCACAGGATCTTATCAGGATCTTATTAGAAACCTTAACAGAACCTGTACCTGCGTATCACCACCTGGATATTTCTGCTGCCGTTGTATTCATTGATTTCAGGGTAATATACGATGTCGAGCATTCTCCGCCCATTTCGCTCTTCCTCGAAGGCCAGGCCGTCTGTAAACAGCATTCCGTCCATGGCCCGTCCTCCCTGCCCTTCCAGAACCATTTTTACCACATTCTTATTTTTCCCGATTACCCGGCAGCTCCTGATTCTAACCCCTTTCTGGGCAAACAGGGGCTTTTCATTTCCCTGGCCAAAGGGCTCCAGAATTTTAAGCTCCTCCACCAGTCTCTCCTTTATGTAGTCAATGGGCATCGGCACGTCGATCCACACCTTTGCCTTAAAATCCTCCTCTGTCAGGCCGGAATTTTCATTCAGAGCCTTCCGGAACGGCTCGATGTTTTCTTCCAGAAGCGAGAGCCCGGCTGCCATCGGATGCCCTCCGAACTTGAGAAGAAGCTCCTTAACCTCAGACAGCTTTTTAAACATGTGGTAAGCCTCTATGGAGCGTCCGGAGCCCTTCACAGCCTCCTCTCCTCTGGTCAGCACGAGCGCCGGCTTCTGGCAGTATTCCCTGAGCCTTCCCGCGATAATTCCGGCCAGAGATTCGTGGCATTCCGGCAGGAATACAACCAGAACCTTGTCATCCCTGTACCGGGTGTCAGCCAAAAGCTTTGCCTCTGCCGTCCACTGCTCTGTCATATCCTTCCTCATATCGTTTAAGCTCTTAAGCTCCTGAGCCAGGGCTTCCGCCTCGTCTTCCGTTTCCGCGAGAAGCATGGACAGGGCCAGCTTTGCCGTCTGAAGTCTGCCTCCGGCATTCAGGCAGGGACCGATGACGAATCCGATGTGGTAGGCCGTTATTGTACTCAAATCGAGATTGTTCTTTTCCGCCAGCTTTTTAAGCCCCAGATTCTTCGTTTCTGCCATCCTGCGGAGCCCGTATTTGACAATGATTCTGTTTTCATCCTGGAGCCTCATCACATCTCCCACTGTTGCAATGGCTGCAAATTCCAGCATGTCCAGCCATTCCTCCCGCGCAATCCCGTATTCCTCATAGAGAGCCTCCACCAGCTTGTATGCCACCACGGCCCCGCAGATTTCCGGAAATGGATATCTGCAGTCTCTCTGTTTCGGATTTACGACAGCGTCAGCCGGCGGAATCACCTCCGCCTCTGCGTCGAGGGGAACCTCGTGGTGATCGGTCACAATCACAGTCATGCCGAACTCTTTGGCAAGGCTGATCTGTGAAAAGGCCGATATCCCATTGTCGCAGGTCAGAATTGTGTCGATCCCATCCTCATGGGCCTCCCTGATAATGGATTCATTGATTCCATATCCATCCTTAATGCGGTCAGGGATCGCATAATCTGCCTCTGCGCCAAGGCGCCTGAGCGCTGTATACAGAATATAGGTAGAGCAGACGCCGTCAATATCGTAGTCTCCCACTATCCGAATCCGCTTTCCCGCTGTAATTTTCTGCCTCAAAATTTCTACAGCCGGTTTCATATCCTTCAAAAGCCACGGGGAATACAGGCCGTCCAGATTTCCATACAGATACCGCTCTATATTCTCCATCCCCTCGATTCCGCGGTTTCTGATCACTCTGGCGGTCACCGGATCGATTCCAAACCGCTCGGCAATCGCCCCAAAATCAGCCCGTTTCGTCTGAAGCATCCAAATTTCCTCTGCCATCCCTGCTCTCCTCTCTGTATCTTTGGCAGCTGCGCCTGCTCAAATCGCGATAAATCCCTCTCAGAATTACAGACCTCTTTGCCTGCCGCAAGCCGGCTTTTACCCGAGCCGTCTTCCGTTCTCCCTGAGCCACCTTCTTCTCTCCCTGCAGTCAGGAAGGACATTTTCTACAATGTCCCAGAAACGCCTGGAATGATTCATCTCCTTCCGGTGAGCCAGCTCATGCACCACCACATAGTCGAGAATCTCCGGCGGCGCCAGACAGAGCCTCCAGTTAAAGTTTAAGTTTCCTCTGGCGCTGCAGCTTCCCCACCGCGTCTTCTGATCTCTGATGCACACCCGGCCATAGGAAACACCCATCTGTTCGGAGAAATACGCCAGGCGCTGTTCCAGAACAGGGCGGAGCTGATTCTTGAAATGCTCTATCTCCCGGTCTGAGTATGCCGGTCTCTGAGCTTCCAGCTGAAGGGCCCTCTCTCTGTTTTCGAGAATCCACTCCTGATTTCTTCCTGCAAATTCCATGGCCCGCTCCACGCTGACCTGCCTGGGGACACGGATTACCACCTGCCCGTCCGGCTTTACCTGAAGGGCCATGGTGCGCCTGTCCGACCGCACCACAAGACAGGGGATTCTGTCTTCGCCCTCCTTACCAGGGATTCTTCTCGATGTACTGGTAATCTGCAAAAACTGCATACATTCTGTCTTCTTTAAATTCGACTGTCTGCGCAGCACGTTCCATCACACCTTCCATTTCTTTCTCGAACTTAAATAAAGGTGAGTCCGTCTCCGGCCTCAAAATCTCCACGCACACATTTTCTTCCAGCCCAAGGAGCTCTGCATACAGCTCATCCATGCTTCCCTCGAACTCCTCCGGAAAACAGAGTTCTTTTTTCAGAAAATCAAAAACCTCTGATTCACTCTGCATCTCCTTCATATTCACTGCAACAATCCGCATCTTTCTGTCCTTCCTTTCTATCTCAAACTGCTTTCTTACAGGTGGTTTCCCAATTAACAGCTCTCCTGTCAGCCGGGCATAATGCATCGTTCTTTCTGTCAGCCAGACATACATGCATCGTTCTCATATGAATCAGTTTTATTTATATAAATCACCTTCGTATTCATCAGCTTTGCATGCATCGGCTTCGTATGTCCCATTCTGCTTTCTGATTTGAGACCAGAATAACGAAGAGCGTCTGTTCATGCAATAATTATCCACCCGCATAGCGGGTGGTTTTTCCTTTTCGGGCATAGCTCTAATACCACTAGCTACGCACAAGTGCGTCTTTTTTTGGCCTGCCAGCCACGCGTGGGGTTACTTGCTACCCGTAAACGGGTCACGCGGATCGAATAGACTTAACTGATCCATTTCCTGATCTTGTTTTATCTGGTTGGCTATATATTTTTTTATTGCTACTGTGTCTTTTCCTACTGTATCGACATAGTATCCCTTACACCAAA
>NZ_QUJI01000023.1:0-501 GCF_003480545.1 Clostridium sp. AM29-11AC | reverse complement strand
CTACTGTATCGACATAGTATCCCTTACACCAAACTCGCGGTTTCGGTATGCGAACTTCATATTTCCAAATCTCTGAAATATCATTAAGCTGCTTTTCCCTTTTAAATATCCCATAAATCCCGAAACGCTCATTTTGGGTGGGATACTAAGCAGTAAATGTACATGATCTGGGCATATTTCTCCTTCTATGATTTCTACTCCCTTCCATTGACATAACGTCCTAATAATGTCCCTTATTGCTTCTCTCTTTTCGTTAAAGAATACTTTTCTCCGATATTTGGGGGCAAATACCACGTGATATTTGCAATTCCATTTTGTATGTGCTAAACTTTTTACGTCTGTATTTTGTTCTGACATGATACAGTCCTCCTAATGTGTTTTTATTTACGTAACTGGCAGGTCACGTTTTTATTATACACATTAGGAGTTTTTTTGTCTGAATACATCGCTAAAGCTCCTATAGAACCACGCGACTATCGCGTGGTTTTCCTGATACAAAAA
>NZ_QUJI01000022.1:0-50511 GCF_003480545.1 Clostridium sp. AM29-11AC | reverse complement strand
TGACTACCGGCTGCCAAACGGCAAGATTTTAATTTTGCGAAAAACTATTGACACAATCGTGGGTGTAGGTCTTTTCTGTTATATCTTCAACCGCATGACCAACAATCAGTTTCAGAATATATTCATGCATCTCAACAGCCTTTGCCTTGGTGATGAATGTGTGCCGGGTGTCATGGGGCTTATGGTTCATGTTCATACGCTTCATCACTTTATTGAACCGTCCCCGGTATTTGTCATATGTGAGGAAAGTTCCCTGCTGCCCGAATTCATCATTGAACAGGTGGTCACTGTGCATCGCTTGGGCTTGGTCATAATTCTTCTTGACCAGTTCCAGAATTGCCGGGTGAATGGGAACAACCCGGTTCCTGCCTGATTCTGATTTCAGACCGCCTTGAATGGTCAGGTTTTCGAAGTCCACATCTTCAACTTTCAGTATTGCCAGTTCCTGCGGCCGGAACCCGGTAAAAATACCAATCATGACCATATCGGCAAACGGGAAATGAATATCATCCCACAACCGTTTAATTTCTTCATCAGAAAATGGAATTCTGACAATTTCCAGTTTTGGCTTTTTGATGCTGTCGCATAAGGCGGCATAGTCTTTGTCTACAATCTCATGCTTCATAGCGTATTTGTACATGAGATTGAACAGGCTTTTCATCCTGCCTTTAGTATTCGCCCCTACTGTGGCATCTTTGATTGTCTGTTCCAGATGATTCACCCGTATATCCCGCATCCGCATATTATACAGGGGCTTGCAGTAACTAAAGGCACTCTTCCACGTCCTTCTGGCAGAAGGAACGATTTGATATTGTCAAGATTAGTTGGCACATTTTTCTCAAGGATATCACTGACTATGCCGCCCGCTCCAAAGTCTCATAATACTGCCTGCGTTTTACCACGGGAGGAACCCCTCCATTGGCAGAGCAGATCCTCCGGTTATTCCAGTAGCTGAGGAAGTATCTCCAAATGAGTACCTTTAATTCCTCTACAGTCATCTGCTTTGTATCATAACGGTCATAAAGGATCTCTGTCTTCATTCTGGCCCACATACTCTCGCAGCGTGCATTATCATGGCAGCGCCCTCCTGCGCTGTTCATGCTTTGGTGGATATGATATTTCTGGATAGCTTGACGATAGACTTCGCTGGTATACTGTGTCCCACGGTCGCCGTGGATAACAGCACCTTCCAGCGTGGGATAAGCAGTCAGGGCGTTTTCCAGTGTTTGGATACACAAATCTGCTTTCCTGTTTGTTTCCATTGCCAGACCGAGGACGCTAAGATCAAAGCAGTCGAAAATCGCAGATACATACAGTTTTCCATTGGATGCCGGAATCTCTGTGATATCTGTCATGCACTTTTCTAATGGGACATTGGAATGGAAATCCCGCTTCAGCAGATCATCCGATTTCATGGCTTCTCGGTCTGCCTTTGTGAGTCCATTCGGTTTTCTCCTTGGCCGATGACTCAGACCGATTTGATCCATAACCCGGTATACAGTCCGCTCACTTGAGATATGCACTCCCTCCGGCTGTTTCAGCAACAGTGTCTGATACATCCGGATCCGTCCGTAAGTATCGTTACATTCGTCCTCGTTGATGATTTCTTTCATGGCATCTGCCAAATCCTGGTACTTCCAAGGACGGTCTTTATTCGCAAGATATTTATAGAAACCTTGCCGGCTGATACCAGGCATCCGGCAATAAAAGGAGATTTTCCCGGTAATCCTGCCGTACTCTGTTTTCAAAGCCAGAAATATCATTCTCTGTTTTTTTCTGACTTCCGACGGCTGGAGGCGAAAAAAGCGCTGGCTTCCTCCAGAAATTCGTTTTCTTCCTTCAAGCGGCGAATTTCTTTATCCTGCTCCTTTACCCGCTTACGCAGCATAGCAATCTCTTCTGACAGGCTCATTGCACTGGCAGGGGTATGGGAACCTTCCCCGATATCTAACTTACCGGCCCTTACAGCTTTCAGCCAGGTATGGATGGTTCCTTCAGGGATTCCTAATTCTTTAGCAGCCTTAGCGCCACCGATTTCTTTGGCAAGTTTTACTGCCTGTACTTTGTATTCATGGTCATATTTGCGCGCCACTTTGAATACCTCCTTATTCTCTTGGTTTTATTATGGAATCCTTGAGAATAAGCTGTCAACTTTTTTTATACCACACCATTATCATTAAAGCAATGAAAGCCTGTATATGGGCTTTATATGAGTTGTCAGAGTTAAAAGAATATGGTAGAATCTTGTCATGGAACAATCGTGTTACAGGGTGCGTTGACCTCATTCCAAAAGAATGGGGGTGATGCCTATGAAAAATCATTTTGATTTTAAGGATTTGATGACCTTTGGTCTTTTCCTTTTGGCATTGCTTACATTCGTTTTTACGTTTTGTAAGTAGCCTTACATAGCAAAAACCACCCTGATACTTTGGACGGTTTAGGGTGGCTTTGCTATCTTCTTAACTGGTCAACCCCCTTGTGGGCGGTTGTTCCTTTTCTAATTGCATTATAGCACAACTGTTCAGTGTGTTCAATAGAAAATTCAGTGTTGATGAGTGATCTACATGGAATTGCAAAAGGCGTTGGAAGAATATGAAAGATGCTTTGGTGAGAATTATTGTTTCTATATCGGATTTCTGAAAACGGATGAAGAGATTATTGCAGAAATTCAGAAGTGCATTAGGACGGGAAAGAAACAACGCCCGCCAAAGTACAGGGATGACCTTATTAATTGAAAGTGATTCAGCGTGTTCAGACGGTCAGGTTGCTACAACAGATTGAATTGTTCACAGGTAATACACAAATACATTGAACGATACAGTAAAATCAAGCCTTTTCAATTAGTTGCGGTAGCGATTGAGGAAGCTGCTAAGGCTGGGAAGTTCTAAATTCCAAAGCAGCAGAGAAAGGTGAGCCGAAAGGCGAAGAATGGGCTTAGCGGAGGGACTATTCCCTTACAAACGAATAATGAAATGAAAAGACCGCACTGGCTGCATGGCCGGTGCGGTTTAATTCTGATGAAAAAATGAGACAAATAAAATAAAGATCAGACTATTGGACTTGCATTTTCAAGAATCCGGCGGTATAATAGGCACGATAAAAAAACAGGGGAGCTTGTGGGCAGGCTGAGAGGAAGTAATCGAACTTCGACCCTTTAACCTGATGCGGATAATGCCGTCGTAGGAAGTCAAAGGATGAGATTTTTTTCGGGAGACGCTGCATCAGGCGTCTCTTTTTGTATTGTCCTTTTGCAGCGCCGGGACTTTGCTCTGTAAGAAACAGAACAGCCGGACGGCCTGTAAAGCCGCTCAAAAGGGGAGAAAAGCCAACAAGATTCTCTCAAGGGAAAGGAAGTGGGAAAACAGCATCTGCTGTCCATGAAAAGACAGTAAAAAAGGATGCCAGCCGACAAAAACCGCGGAAACCCGCGGCGGGCAGAGGGGGAGCGCCCTGTGCCTTGTATCACAGCGATGGGAAGCCGTGTTCCGGCGTGAGAGGAGACCAGTAAGTCTCGACCGAACCGCCGGGCGGAAAGGAGTGAATCCTTTCTGTCCTGATTCTGGAGAAAGCGGCGCTGTGACAGGCTGTTTTCTCTGTATTTCAAAGGAGAGAAGTAGAAAAATGAACAAGACAGTGAACAGAACAGTGAAGGAGAAAAACAGGGCAGCTGTCCAGCAGAGAACAGGAATGTCCCTTAGAACCAGAAAAATGGTCTTGGCAGCCATGTTTGCGTGTCTGGCCTTTGTGCTGAATACCTTTGTCTATTTTCCGGCAATGGCTCCGTTTCAGCATTTTGTGGATGTGCTGGCGGCTGTATTTCTGGGCCCGTGGTACGGGTTTGTCAGTGCGCTTCTGTGCGGGCTGATGAGAATGATGTGCGGGCGGACTATCCAGGCAGTGGCAGGGGCTGTATTTGGGCCGATTCTGGGAGGACTTCTGTACAGAAAGACAAAAAATATTTATCTCGTGTTTGCAGGGGAGGTGGTGGGAACCGGGTTCTGCGGAGCCATGGTATCCTACCCTCTGATGAAAATCTTTTACGGACTGGATGCCCAGTCTCCCTTCTATTATATTCCGTTCTACACGCCGGCAGCGGCTGTCGGAGCTGCCATGGGAATTGCAGTGCTTCTGCTTTTAAAGCGCGCCGGAGTATTCGGGCGGATGATGGATGCGATCGGATAGACAGTCAGCTTAAGTGCTGTACTGAAATCAGAAGCTGAGTAGGAATGAATCTGAGTCGGCATGAAGCTGGGACAGGGCAGAAATGACGCCAGAAACGGGTCAGAACGGAGCCGAACAGGCAGAAAAGGAGTCGGAAAGGGACCGGGAATGGATCAGTTACAAGAGAGAATTTTAGAAGTGTTTTGCAGGACAAGGGAGCAGGGGCCGCTGGTGCAGTGCATCACAAATTTTGTCACGGTCAATGACTGTGCCAACGTGATACTGGCGGCGGGAGGCTCGCCGTCCATGGCCCACGATATACGGGAAGCGGCAGAGGCAGTGGAGGGGGCGGCAGCCCTTGTCTGCAATATGGGCGCGATTGAGAACATTGATGCGATGATTCTGGCAGGGAAGCGGGCCAATGCTCTGGGAAAGCCGGTGGTTCTCGATCCGGTGGCAGCCGGCGGCACAGAGCTTCGCAGGAGAGAGTCCAGGCGGCTGCTTGAGGAAGTACATTTTTCAATTATACGGGGCAATGCCTCAGAGCTTCGCTATCTGGCCGGCCGGCAGGTTGCGGGAAGCGGGGTGGATGCAGGCGGAGCCGATCGAGTCACAGAGGAGAATCTTCTCCGGGCCGCAGAAGAGTTCAGGGAGCTTTCGAGAAGAACCGGGAGCGTGACGGCTGTATCCGGGGAAATCGATCTGATCTCTGACGGAAATCAGACAGCCGTCTTCCGGGGCGGATGTCCGGTGATGGCCAGGATTACAGGAAGCGGCTGTATGCAGACTGCGCTCCTGGGCGCATTTTCCGGTGCAGGGAGGGAGGACTCCTTTGCAGCTGCATGCGCCGGGGCGGCAGTCATGAACGTCTGCGGCGAGCTGGCAGACGAAAAAAGAAAACGAAACGGCACGGGAAATGCCACGTTTCGCACGGACTTAATTGATGCAGTTTTTAATCTGACAGAAGAACAGTTAAAGGAAGGGATGCGGTATGAAATTTTCCAGGGATGAGATCAGAAGGGCGATGCTGCTCTATGCGGTGACGGATCGCTCCTGGCTGAGAGAAGGGGAGAGTCTGTCTGGTGTATGCAGGGAGGTTCTGAAGGGAGGAGCTACCTTTCTGCAGATCCGGGAGAAGGACTTGGATGAGGCTTCCTTTGAGGCTGAGGCCAGGGAGCTTAAGGAGCTCTGTGCAGAATACAGGGTTCCGTTTGTGGTGAATGACAGCGTGGAGATCGCTCTGAAAATTCAGGCAGACGGTGTTCATGTGGGGCAGTCAGATATAAAAGGGCGCGATATCCGCGCTATGATAGGCCCTGACCGGATTCTGGGGATTTCAGCCGGAACGCCTGAGGAGGCTGCCGCAGCAGAAAAGGCAGGGGCAGACTACATAGGCGTGGGAGCCGTGTTTGGAACCAGCACAAAGAAGGATGCGAGAAACCTGTCTGTGGACGCACTCCGGGAAATCCGGAATTCTGTTTCTATTCCCATTGTGGCAATCGGAGGTATTCAGCCGTCCAATCTGATGGAGCTTGCGGGAACGGGAGTGGACGGAGTGGCTGTGGTGTCAGCTATTTTCGCTGCAGAGCGGCCGGGAGAGGCCGCAGAGAATCTGAGAAAGCTGGCAGAGGAGATGGTAAGACATGGATAAGCAGTTTGCTGTGTTTGATCTGGACGGAACGCTGGCAGATTCCATGGTCTACTGGGCGGAGCTGGCCGGGGAATTCCTGAAAAAACGGGGGCTCCATCCTGTCCCGGAGGGCATAGCCGATGAAATTAAAACGATGACAATGGCGGAGTCTGCGGCTCTGTTTGTCAGGACATTCGGCCTGGAGGATACGCCGGAGCAGGTGGCAGGCGAGATGAATGCCATGATAGAGGAGCATTATAGGAAGGATATTCCGCTGAAGGACGGAGCCGGTGAATATATCAGGCGGCTTGCCAGCCAGGGAGTCAGAATGTGCGTTGCATCGGCGACGGACAGACACCTTGTCAGCGACTGCCTGAAGCGGCTCGGTATTCTGCCGTATTTCGAGTTCCTCATTTCCTGCGAGGAGGTAGGCCGCGGAAAGGACAGCCCCAGGGTCTATGAGGAGGCCGCACGCCGGTTCGGTGCACAGCCCGGGAAGATCGCTGTCTATGAGGATGCACTGTTTGCTGCCAGAACAGCGAGACAGGCGGGATTCTACGTGGTCGGTGTATATGACAGGGGATCAAAGGATTTTGACCAGTTAAAGCAGATGGCTGACGAGGTGGTGCTTAGCTGGAGAGACTGCCTGGGATAGAAAAGAAAAAAGAGAGGAGAGAGTGGTATGAGCGCAAGCATTGCAATTCAGGTTCTGCCCAAGGTGGACAGTGACCAGGAGGTATGCCGGATTGTGGATCAGGTGATTGAATATATAAAAAGCACGGGACTCCACTGTGAAGTAGGCCCCTTTGAAACGACGATAGAGGGGGAGAGCTATGACGAACTGATGGATATTGTCAAGGAGTGCCAGCATGTGGCAGTCAGGGCCGGAGCGCCGAAGGTTTCAGCCTATGTAAAGATTGTGTACCGCCCCGATGGGGAGATCCTGACGATTGATCAGAAGATTGGAAAATACAGGGACGAATAGGAGTGCCGGGAGCCGGGAAAGGGCCGAAAGAAGCACCGGAAGGCCGAAACAGACACAGCGGTAAGCAGAAGAAGCGCAGAGAGCGGGAGGAACAAAAGTGAAAACAGTACTTTCAATAGCAGGGAGCGATTCAAGCGGAGGAGCAGGAATCCAGGCAGACTTAAAGACCATGATTATGAACGGTGTCTATGGCATGAGCGCTGTGACGGCGCTGACGGCCCAGAATACCACAGGGGTGAGGGGGATACTGGAGAGCAGCCCGGAATTTCTTGGACAGCAGATCGACGCAGTCTTTGAGGATATCCGGCCGGATGCGGTAAAAATAGGTATGGTTCCCTCAAAAGCTCTGGCGCAGATGACGGCAGACAGGCTTCGCTTTCACAGAGCAGAGCGCATTGTGCTGGATCCTGTGATGGTGGCTACCAGCGGTTCACGTCTGATGGAGACGGAGACAGTCGCTGTTTTGGAGAAGGAGCTTATGCCGCTGGCACTCGTGGTCACTCCGAATATACCGGAGGCGGAGATTCTGGCCGGCATGAAGATAAGGGAAAAGAGTGAGATGGAGGCTGCAGCCGTAAAAATCTGGGAGAAATTCGGCTGCGCCGTGCTGGTCAAGGGAGGACACAGCGTCAGCGACGCAGATGACTTCCTGTTTGACGGACGAAAGGGAGAATGGTTCTGTGGAAAGAGGATTGACAATCCCAATACCCATGGAACGGGGTGCACGCTTTCAAGCGCCATTGCCTCCAATCTGGCCAAGGGTTACTCCCTGTCTGAGTCCGTCCGCCGCTCCAAGGATTATCTCTCTCTTGCCCTCGCCGAAATGCTTAATCTGGGAGCGGGAAGCGGCCCGATGGATCATGGCTTTGCGCTTACAGGCACATTTGCAGAATAGGAGAGGGGCACTGGAATTTAAACTGCGGATCTGAAACGCCGTTTTTCCTTCCTTTTCGACAGACTGCATGATATAATGGGGATATCAGACATGATATCTGCCCAGACAGGATGAAGGAAAGGGGTGCATGCTATGAGCAAAGTTATAACAATCAGCCGGGAATTCGGAAGCGGAGGAAGAGAGCTGGGGGTGAAGCTCGCAGAAGCTCTGGGGATTCCTTTTTATGATAAGGAGCTGATTTCCATGGCAGCTGACGATATGGAGATTGCGGAAGAGGCTTTCCGGCGCTATGACGAGAGGGTGGAGATTCCGGATTATCTGAATCATGAGAGATATGTGGCTCTGGCAGATTTATACCGGGTAAATATTTCAGATCAGCTGTTTGTGGCCCAGTCCAATGTAATCAGACGCCTGGCTGCCCACGGCCCGTGTGTGATTGTGGGACGGTGTGCAGATATGATATTGGAGGACAGCGTCAACCTCTTCCTGCACGCTAGGATGGAGCGGCGGGTGATGCGGGTGATGGCCATTGAAGCGAGCACGGATCCGAAGGAGACCGAACGCCATATCCGAGAAGTAGATGCAAAGAGAAAAGATTATTACCAGTACTATACGGGAAATACCTGGGGCAGAGCCCAGAATTACCATCTGTGCCTTGATACGGGACTGGCCGGGATCGATGGCTGTCTGAAGGCAGTGCTGGCCTATCTGGAAGCATTTTAAGATGCAGCAGGAATGCAAAAAATCATACCGATTAGAACTAGGTTAAAGAGGGGCAGCTTCTGTGATATGACAGAGGCTGCCCTTTCTGGCAGGATACAGTGCGGGAGAAAAAATGGTATTGACTTAGAGTGAACTCCAGGGCATATAATCAGTTTAAAGCCGGAACTTTGCCGGAATGTTTCTGTGCATCCAGAAATAGCTTTTACAATAGCTTCAAAAGATTCAGAAACGGTCACAGAGACATCTCCTGGAGAACGATGGAAACTCCGGCACAGGATTTTGACTGACAGAAGGAGGAGTGTGCGGATATGATCTACAAAAAATTTCAGAACCTGAATCTTTCAGCCCTCGGGATGGGGGCCATGAGGCTGCCGGTGATTGACGGGGACGATTCCCGGATCGATGAGGCTGCCGCAGAGAAGATGGCCGCCTATGCCATGGAGCATGGGGTAAACTACTATGATACGGCATGGGGATACCACAATGGCCAGTCTGAGCTTGTGATGGGACGGATTCTCAAAAAATACCCCAGGGACAGCTTTTATCTGGCCACGAAATTTCCGGGCTATGATCTCTCCAATATGGATAAGGTGGAGGAGATTTTTGAGAAGCAGCTTGAAAAATGCCAGGTAGAATACTTTGATTTCTATCTGTTCCACAATGTCTGTGAGATGAACATTGACGCATATCTGGATCCGAAATACGGAATTTACGAGTACCTGACACGACAGAGGAAAGAGGGCAGAATCCGCCATCTGGGATTTTCCGTTCATGGAAGCCTGGATGTTATGAAGCGCTTCCTCGACGCCTACGGCGACGTCATGGAATTCTGCCAGATCCAGCTGAACTACATAGACTGGGATTTTCAGGATGCCAGGGCCAAGGTGGAACTGTTAGCAGAGAAGAAGATTCCTGTCTGGGTAATGGAACCCCTTCGGGGAGGAAGGCTGGCCTCTCTTCCGGAGGAAAGTGAAAAGCGGCTGAGAGAGCTGCGCCCGGATGAGACCATTCCGGCCTGGGCCTTCCGGTTCCTTCAGACAATCCCGGGAGTAACCGTCGTCCTGTCAGGTATGTCCAATATGGAACAGATGCAGGCAAATATCGAAACCTTCAGGGAGGAGAGGCCTTTAGACGAGAAGGAGAGAAAGGTGCTTGCAGAGATTGCAGACGGGATGGTAAAGAAAACAGCCCTCCCCTGTACGGCCTGCCACTATTGTGTCAGCCACTGTCCTAAAGGGCTTGACATTCCTTCACTGCTGAATTTGTACAATGAGCACAGCTTTACAGAGGGCGGTTTTATCGCTCCCATGGCGCTTTCGGCGATTCCGGAGGATAAAAGGCCTTCTGCCTGTATCGGCTGCAGAAGCTGTGAGGCTGTCTGTCCCCAGCAGATTAAAATTTCTGAGGCCATGAAGGATTTTGTCAGGAAACTGGGCTAGGACTGGGAGAAAGCGTACGGCAGTACAGTAAAAAACCATGCGGAATAACTGATTTGAGAAGGAGACTGAGAGGATGGAATATCGCAGACTGCAGCTGGGAGGAGAAAACATCAGCATTCTGGGGCTTGGAAACAGCTCTCTGGGAGCAGCAGGGCAGAAAGAGGCAGAGGAAACGATTGCTCTCGCCCTGGAAAACGGGATCAACTATTTTGATATGGCGGCGGCAGACGCCTCGCCGTTTTCCGCCTTCGGAAGCGCTGTTTCAGGGTACAGAAATCAGGTGTTTTATCAGATCCATTTCGGAGCGGATTACAGAAGCGGGAAATATGGCTGGACGCTTAAGCTAGAGGATATAAAAAAATCAGTAGACTGGCAGCTTCAGGCCCTTAAAACAGACTATATCGATTTTGGCTTTATCCACTGCATTGACGAGAAGGCAGACTGGGAGAAGGTATTGTCCGGCGGAACGCTGGAGTATATCAGAGAACTGAAAAAAGCGGGAACAGTCCGCCACATCGGCCTTTCATCCCACACGCCTTCGATTGTGGAGCGCTTTCTCGATGAGGGAGATATTGACATGGTCATGTTCAGCATCAATCCCGCCTATGATTACAGGCAGGGAGACTATGCCATTGGAAGCGTGGACGAGAGAATGGCCCTGTACCGCCGCTGTGAGGCCGAGGGAGTGGGGATTTCGGTTATGAAGGCATTTGGAGGCGGACAGCTTTTAAATGCAAAGACTTCTCCGTTTCAAAAAGCATTGACAGAATACCAGTGTATCCAGTATGCTCTCGACAAGCCGGGCGTGGTGACAGTGCTTCCCGGCATCCGGGGGAAGAAGGATCTGGAACGCATTCTGGGATTTTTCAGGGCACCCAGGGAGGAGAAGGACTATTCGGTTCTCGGGACCTTTGCGCCCCAGGATGCAGAGGGCATCTGTGTCTACTGCAACCACTGCCAGCCATGTCCGGCAGGGCTTGACGTGGGTCTGATCAATAAGTACTACGATTTGACAATGGCCGGGGATGTCCTTGCGAAGGATCACTATGAGAATCTGGAAAAGACAGCCTCTGACTGTATTGGCTGCGGCCACTGCGACAGGCGCTGTCCCTTCCATGTAGGCCAGACAGAACGGATGAAAGAGATTGCCGGGTACTTCGGAAAATAGCAGAGAAGAGATCCCTGCGCGGCTCCGGGGCAGACAGATGCGGAAAAATGCAGAGGCAGAAAAGCGGAGAGCGGAAGTCCGGGAGAACTCCGGGGAACATGTATGAAAATGGAAAGAGCAGAAAACATGGCAGGAGGAAAGCAGCTCATGAAAGAAGCTTTGGAAGAGATGACAAGGGAGCTGCTAAGGACAGCTGGTTTCAGCCTCTGGCCGTGGAGGTGCCGGCTGAAGGCGCTTCCAATGAGTGGCTGGAGGCTGTGGAGGATGAGGAGTACATCAGGCTTCCGCAGGAATCCTGATGTGAAACAGAGTGAGAACTGACAGAATTCAGGAGGTACAGGGATGAAAGTATTGATGATCAACGGAAGCCCGAGAAAAAACGGAAATACATCGGCTGCGTTAAAGGAGATGGAGCGCGTATTTTTAAAGGAAGGCATTCAGGTGGAAACCGTACAGATTGGAGCCAGGGACATCAGAGGCTGCATTGCCTGCTGTTCCTGCAGCAAGACGGGGCGATGTGTGTTTGAGGATGAGGTAAACCAGCTGGCTCCGAAGCTTGAGGAAGCTGACGGTCTGGTGATTGCCAGCCCTGTGTACTATGCCTCTGCAAACGCCACGCTGATCGCCTGTCTGGACCGGCTGTTCTACAGCACGCATTTTGACAAGACCATGAAGGTCGGGGCGAGTGTGGCAGTGGCAAGGCGGGGAGGCTGCTCTGCCACCTTTGATGAGCTGAACAAGTATTTTACTATCACGGGAATGCCGGTGGCCTCCAGCCAGTATTGGAACAGCGTGCACGGCAGGAATGCCGGAGAGGCACTGGAGGACGAGGAGGGACTTCAGACTATGCGCACTCTGGCGGCCAACATGACATTCCTTATGAAGAGCATTGCTCTTGGAAAGGAGACGTTCGGTCTTCCAGAGAGAGAGCCTCAGGTGTTTACCAATTTTATACGATAGGATCCCACTGTCCTGGCAGGCCGCCGTTTCGGCGGCCTGTATCTGTATTGGAGGTCTTTGCCTGGCCTTTTTTCAGAAGATAAAGGATTCCGGGCAGTTTTGAGAGAAGAGAGAAGAAGACAGGAAGAGAAGGATTGATGTTGGCCCCCGTTCCCTGTTTGTGCAAAAAAGGACTTGCAGAAGGGAGGATTTTGTCTTATCATATAGTTTGATATCAAACTATATAAAGGAGGGAAATGAATGCTCAATGAAGAACTGCATGTCCTGCTGCTCAGAGCCTTTCATCACTGCAATAAGCGGATTGTCCAGAGAACATCGAGGCTGCCGCTGCTCCCGGGACAGCCTAAGATTCTGGAATACGTAGAAGAAAACAACGGCTGCATCGCAAAGGATATATGCAGGGGCTGTGTGCTCGATAAATCGACGATGACAAGTCTGCTGACCCGGATGGAACGGGAGGGACTGCTTGTTAAAAGCGGAAGTCCGGCTGACAGAAGGGCATATCATATTTTTTTAACGCCAAAGGGAGAGCAGGCTGCCAGAGAAGTGAAAAGGATTTTTTCTGAAACGGATGAGAAGGCCTTTCAGGGAATTTCTGCCAGTGAAAGGGCAGGCTTTCTTTCCACATTGAATAAAATTATAGCAAACCTGGAGGATGAGACCGAATGAAACAGATACTAAAGCGTTATTTATATTTTATACTTGGAGTGGCGATCAACTCTTTCGGTGTTGCCTTCATCACGAAAAGCGCTCTGGGAACCTCCCAGATTTCCAGCGTTCCCTATGTCTTAAGCCTCCGGTTCCCATCTGTCAGCTTTGGCATGACAACCTTTTTTGTAAACCTGCTGTTTATTCTGATCCAGGCAGTACTTTTGAAAAAGAATTTTCAGCCTGTGCAGTTTCTTCAGGTAGCAGTCAATGTGCTGTTCAGCGTGCTGATCGATGTGAGCATGACGCTGCTGTCTTTTTTCCAGCCGGAGGCGTTCGGGCTCAGAATCGTAAGCCTTCTGGCAGGATGCGTCATACTGGCTGTCGGAATCAGCATTGAGGTAGCCCCTGATGTGCTGGTGGTTCCCGGGGAAGGGGCAGTGCGCGCAATTTCCCAGACCACGGGACTCAAATTTGGCTCTGTGAAGGTCTATTTTGATGTCAGCCTGATTGTAATTGCCTCGGCTCTGTCCTTCCTGTTTTTTGGAAGGCTGAACGGCGTCGGCCTCGGCACCGTGATCTCGGCTCTTACAGTGGGAAAATTTGTGAATATTGTTAACCTTCATCTCCCTGCTGTCCGGAAAATAAGAGATCTGGCCGCATCTGCTTCTTGTCCATCTGCAAATTTTGTGCCATAATAGAACTGAATTCCTGCCGGAAGGTCTGAGCTGCCTGCTTTTTCAGGCAGCCAGGAAGATGGACAGGGGGAAATAAAAGTGACAGTACTGAAAAGAGAGGGATAGATAATGAGAAGAGAAGCCTCCCTGGAATTGTGGAAATCTCTGTATAAGGCTGCCGTTCGTCTGATGGAACTTGCTCCATGGGAGAATTTTTGGGATACGGATCTGGTAGCGATACAGCTGAAGGATAAAAAAGAACCTGTGTTTATGAGTATTGCAGGCCGGGGAATTGCCGGCTGCGGAGTGACGATGTATGAGGGAGAGAGAGGGCTGGAGGACTTTGATCTTCTGGAGGGAACCAGGGGTGAGGAAGGACCCTTCAGTGTTTTTGCGCTCAGAGAACAGCAGTGTGTCTCCTTAAGCTTTGTGGATCGGGAGGATGTGCCGAAGGAGCAGCGTGACAGGATAAAGGAGCTGAATCTCTCCTTCCGCGGCAGAGGCAAATGGCCCTGCTTTCTCGCCTTCGAGAAGGCCTATGCGCCGTGGACTCCTGACGAAAGGCAGGTGTCCGTTATGGCCCAGGCCCTGTGGGAGCTGTGCGAGGCGGCAGGTGACGTGAAGTCCGGAAAGGTGAAAATCCGATATGAGAGGGGAGAGCACCTGTGGCGTTCCTATGACAGTGAGGCAGGAGAGTGGAGAAACTATTCGGCGCCTCTACCTGACGGGAACAGAAAGTATCCTCTTGCAAGGCTGAGAAGCCAGGACCAGATAGAGGCTGTGAAGTCCAGACCCAGGAGCATTTATGAACTGTGTATGGATCTGTTCTACATGAATGCGGAGGTGATGGAGGAGGGCTATGACAAGCCGTTTTTCCCCCGCGCCTTTCTGGTTATGGATAAGAGAAGCAGGAAAATTGCCAATATGCAGGTTTTAGAGCCCAGGGACAGCGAGGTAAACGCGATCCTCCATTTCCTGCTCACCTATGTGATGAAGAGCGGAAGGCCGCGCACCATTTACGCCAGAAATCCCTGGATCTTTGCGGCTCTGACCGATACCTGCAAAAAGTGTGACATCCCTCTTGTGCACAGCGATCTGGAAGAGATGGAAGAGATGGTGGAACAGCTGACGGACGCTGGGACAGAGGACGGACAGGAGTAGGAAACGTGATAAGGAATCTTTCCTGCTTCCGCTATTTTCCGCTGTCGCCGTAGTTGGACAGATACCGGGCGGAGGGGTCGGCTACACGGCAGCCCTCCCAGCTCTCATTCGGCATCCAGTAGCCCGGGATCATTTCCGCCTGGCCAGGATAGTGACGCTCAAAAATCTCCCGGTACAGGAGAGATTCCTTCGTGAAGGGCGGGCAGAAATCAAAGGAGGCGGCTTTGGAGGAGAATTCGCTGTCGCTGTAGCAGCTGTCCGCATATTCCTTCAGATAATCTACCATGGAATGGCCTACCGCGTCAGAGAATGCGGCCTTTTCGCGCATCAGGATGTCCTCAGGGAGAATGCCGGAGTCCAGAAATGCCCGGCGCAGCAGGTACTTGCCTTTTCCATAGACATTTCTCTTTTTTTCAGGGTCAATGCTCATGACGTATTCCGCAAAAGCCAGATCTCCGAAAGGAACGCGGCCCTCCATGGAATTGTCGCTGATGCACCGGTCTGCTCTCAGCACGTCGTACAGATAAAGCTCCCGCACGCGCTTCTGGCTCTCCGCCTGGAAGGCCGCGGCGTCAGGGGCAAAATCCGTATATTTGTAGCCAAACAGCTCGTCGGAAATCTCCCCTGTCATCAAAACGCGGATGTCGGTAGTTCTGTGAATCTCCCGGCAGAGCAGGTACATTCCGATGGAAGCCCGGATGGTGGTAATGTCATAGGTGCCCAGGATGGAAATTACCGGATCCAGCGCGCGGATTACATCTTCGCGGTCTATGAGTATTTCCGTGTGCTTGCTTCCGATGTATTCGGCGGCCTCGCGGGCGTATTTGAGGTCAATGGCATCTTCCGCCATTCCGATGGCAAAGGTGCGGATGGGACGGCCCAGCAGACGGGACGCGATGGCGCATACAAGGGAGGAATCCAGGCCGCCGCTCAGCAGAAAGCCCATGGGAGCGTCTGAATCCAGCCTCTTTTTTACACCGTCTGTGAGAAGAAGCCTGATGTTTCGGCAGATGGTGTCCAAATCTTCAGAGAGATCGGACAGATGTTCCCCGTCCGGATGAAAAGGAGAGGGAAAACGGCGGGAAAAGATACTGTCAGCCGTCGGGGCGGACACGTCTCTGTATTTTACGAAGGCGCCGTCCCTGCAGTAGCAGCCGGGAG
Source organism: Clostridium sp. AM29-11AC (assembly GCF_003480545.1). Lineage (NCBI taxonomy): Bacteria > Bacillati > Bacillota > Clostridia > Eubacteriales > Clostridiaceae > Clostridium > Clostridium sp. AM29-11AC. The sequence continues at coordinate 34,903 of NZ_QUJI01000022.1, read as the reverse complement.
GAAAGGGAAAGATTTTCTGGCACAGGCCCACGAGGCATCTTGCTTCGCTTGCAAAGCAGATAGCCCCCTCGCTGTCATAGCCGTAAAAAAGAGGACGGATGCCGAAAGGATCTCTGGCTGCAAGGAAGGAGCCGGAAGCCTTGTCGAACAGAACAAGAGCGAACTCCGCGTCTAAGAGCCGGAACATGCCGGTTCCGTATTTTTTATACAGCGGCAGGAGAAGTTCACAGTCGCTGCCGCTCTTAAACTCCCATCCCTCTTTAATAAGGGCTTCACGGACAGGACGGAACCCGTACAGTTCGCCGTTGCAGGCGACGCAGATGTCTTTATCTGAAAAGGGCTGCATACCTTCGGGGGAGAGCCCCATAATCGCCAGCCGCTTAAAGCCTATCAGGCCGCGGCCGGTATCTATAATTTTCGTATCGTCAGGACCTCTCTCCTCCGAGCGGCCAAAGAGGGAGGAAAACTCCTCCCTGTCGGCTCCGGCCCTGCAGCAGCACATGATCGAGCACATATCAACCCTCCTATTTCACACTGAATATAATATCGCTGTAGGACGGATAAGGCCATGCGCTGGAATCGGTCATACCTTCCATGCGATCCACTGTGGAGCGCAGAGCCTCCATGGCAGGCACGATGCTGTCCCGATAGAAAAAGGCCTGTTCACAGAGCTTTGCCTTTTCCTTCGCTTCTCCCAGCCGTTTTTTCAGCTCTTCCACTTCCTCAAAAGCCTGATCCGCAAGGGAGGACAGCTGAGCTGCCACTGTGAACTCATAGCCAGACGGAGCCTGGGAGGACAGCTGCGCTTTTCTGTGAGCCGCCGCTGCCAGCTCTCCAAAAAAGCGGGATACGGCCGGAAGAATATCCCGGAGAACCATCTCATTCATGGTCAGCGCTTCGATATTCAGAACCTTTACATAGTTCTCAAACATGATCTCACAGCGGGCCTTTGCCTCTGCCTCACTGAATACCCTGTGCCTGGAAAAGAGAGCCAGATTTTTTTCATCTGTAAAATGTGACACAGCGTCCGGGGTAGTTTTCAGGTTCATGAGCCCGCGGGCCCTGGCCTCTGCGATCCAGCTCTCATCGTAACCGTTCCCATTGAAAATAATCCGTTTATGTTCAGATATGGTCTTTTTCAGCAGTGTGCGGAGAGCTGCCTTAAAATCCCCGGCAGGTTCCAGAATATCGGCAAACTGCCGAAGCTCCTCGGCCACAGCCGTGTTCAGCATGATGTTGGGGCCGGAGAGGGAGGAGGAGGAGCCTGGCATACGAAATTCAAACTTATTTCCTGTGAAAGCAAATGGGGAGGTCCTGTTTCTGTCTGTGGTATCCCTTGGAAATCTGGGGAGCACATGGGCGCCGCGCATAAACTCCCTCTCACTGCATCCGTCATAGGGGCAGTCCCTCTCAATGGAATCCAGCACCTTTTCCAGAGCGGAGCCGATAAAAATGGAAACGACGGCAGGAGGGGCTTCGTTGGCGCCCAGGCGGTGATCATTTCCCGCGGAGGCGACGCTCAGACGAAGGAGATCCTGATACTCGTCCACAGCCTTTATGACAGCACAGAGGAAGAGAAGAAACTGGAGATTGCTGCCAGGCGTGTTCCCGGGCTCCAGCAGGTTATTTCCAAGGCTGTCGCAGAGAGACCAGTTGTCATGCTTGCCGCTTCCGTTGATTCCCTCGAAGGGCTTCTCATGGAGCAGGCATACCATATGGTGGCGTCTGGCAATTTTCTGCATCATCTCCATGGTGAGCTGATTCTGATCCATGGCCACATTGGCGGTGATAAACACGGGAGCCAGTTCATGCTGGGCAGGGGCCACCTCGTTGTGTTCTGTCTTTGCCAGAATTCCCAGCTTCCACAGCTCCTTGTTCAGCTCGTCCATAAAAGCCTGTACCCTGGGCTTGACTGCGCCGAAGTAGTGATCGTCCAGCTCCTGTCCCTTGGGGGATGTGGCGCCGAACAGGGTTCTGCCGGTCAGGATCAGATCCTTTCGTTTCAGGAATACCTCCTCGTCGATGAGAAAATATTCCTGCTCTGCTCCGATGGTGGGGCGCACCCAGGATACGCGGTCATTGCCGAAGAGGCGCAGAATGCGGACAGCCTGACGGCTCAGGGCTTCCATGCTCCTGAGAAGAGGCGTTTTCTTATCCAGGGCCTCCCCGCCGTAGGAGCAGAAGGCAGTGGGGATGCACAGCACCCGGTCTTTGATAAAGGCGTATGAGGTGGGATCCCAGGCGGTGTAGCCTCTTGCCTCAAAGGTGGCTCTCAGCCCGCCGTTAGGGAAAGAGGAGGCGTCCGGTTCGCCCTTTATGAGTTCTTTGCCGGAAAAATCCATGATAATTTTTCCATCGCCGGCGGGAGTGATGAAGCTGTCGTGCTTTTCAGCGGTGATGCCTGTCATGGGCTGAAACCAGTGAGTAAAGTGGGTGGCTCCATGATCCAGAGCCCAGTCCTTCATAGCGTTGGCAACGGTATCCGCTATCTGAGGATCCAGGCTTCGCCCGTCGTGGATGGTGCGAAGAAGCTGGCGGTATACGTCCTTTGGAAGACGTTCTCTCATGGCGCTTTCGCCGAATACCATAGAACCGAAAATGGCGTCAGGTTTTTTCATAATGTCTCCTCCTTCTTTTCAGAGTATGAGCTGTCATGCCCGGACAGCGCGTCCGGGCGGGAACTGGGAGAGGGACCGTCCGGTTTCTCTCAAAAAAAGAAACGGCAGAGGGCACTTTGACCATTGGCCGGCGCCCTTGCCGTTTGTTTGGGTGATACTATAGCGCGTTCAGAGAGATTTGTCAACTGCCGTTTAAAAAAAATCGGAGTCCATCTTTCAGACCCGGTCAGGCGTCGGAATATCAGGAGAACCCGTACAGCGAAAAAATTCTTGACAGCAGAGATATTTTCCTGTATAAATAATTCCAAACTGCAGAAAATACAATTTTGAGAGAGAACAAAGGCGTTCGCTTCAGGGGAAAGTGTCCCCCTGGCGAGCGCCTTTTCTGAAAGGTTGTTTTTTGGCGGAGGCAGAATATGAGGAGGAAATCTGGGATGACGAAGTACATTTTTGTGACAGGCGGAGTAGTATCTGGACTCGGAAAGGGGATCACGGCGGCTTCTCTTGGACGGCTGCTGAAGGCCAGAGGCTTAAAGGTTGCTGCGCAGAAGCTGGATCCCTATATCAACGTGGATCCGGGGACTATGAGCCCTTATCAGCACGGAGAGGTATACGTGACAGAGGACGGTGCGGAGACAGATTTGGATCTGGGGCACTATGAGCGGTTTATCGACGAAGATCTGAACCAGTATTCCAACCTGACGACGGGAAAGGTTTACTGGAATGTTCTCAGCAAGGAGCGCCGGGGGGAGTATCTGGGAGAGACGGTTCAGGTGATTCCTCATATAACCAATGAAATCAAGGATTTTATCTACAGGGTTGGCAAAAAGACGAACGCGGATGTGGTGATCACTGAAATCGGCGGAACCACCGGTGACATCGAAAGCCAGCCCTTTTTGGAGGCTATCCGCCAGGTGGGGCTGGAAGTCGGCAGGGAAAACAGCCTTTACATTCATGTGACTCTTGTTCCGTTCCTGAAGGGAAGCAATGAGCATAAGTCAAAACCCACCCAGCACTCGGTCCGGGAGCTTCAGGGGATGGGAATTAAGCCGGATCTGATCGTACTTCGCTGCGACGAGCCTCTGGAGGAGGAAATTTTCAAAAAGACAGCCCTGTTCTGCAACGTGAAAGAGGACTGTATTTTTGAAAATCTGACGATCCCTGTACTCTATGAAGCTCCCCTGATGCTGGAGCGGGAACATTTTTCAGAGATTGTCTGCCGGGAGCTTCAGCTGAGAGCCAGGGAGCCGGATCTTGCCGACTGGAAGGCCATGGTGGAGCGGATCAAGGGAAGGAAAAAGACAGTGACCATAGGCCTGGTGGGCAAATACACAAAACTCCATGACGCCTATCTCTCTGTAGCTGAAGCCCTGCGCCATGCAGGCTATGACTGCGGCTCAAGAATTGATATCCGCTGGATCGACTCGGAAACCGTGAGAGAGAACGATTCTGCCCGGGTGCTGGGTGCCTGTGACGGGATTATCGTGCCGGGAGGCTTCGGGGCAAGAGGAATTGACGGAATGGTGGAGGCTGCCAGATACTGCAGAGAGCACAATGTTCCCTACCTGGGAATCTGTCTGGGAATGCAGATTGCCGTGATTGAGTTTGCCAGAAATGTCTGCGGCATGAAAGAGGCGTCGTCCAGGGAGTTCGATCCGGATTCCCCCTATAAGGTGATCGATTTTCTCCCGGATCAGGATGATTTTACGGACAAAGGGGGAACACTCAGACTGGGAGCCTATCCATGCAGCATAAAGGAGGGAAGCAGAATGGATGAGTGCTACGGCAGCAGTCTCATTTATGAGCGTCACCGCCACCGCTATGAGTTTAACAACGGCTACAGGGACAGGCTTGAAGCAAATGGCCTCCTGATCAGCGGCACATCCCCGGACGGAAAGCTGGTGGAGACAGTAGAAATACCCGGGCATGATTTTTACGTAGGCGTCCAGTTCCATCCTGAGTTTAAGAGCCGTCCGAATCGTCCTCATCCTCTGTTTAAAGGGTTTGTGGAGAGTGCGCTTAAAAGGAGAGACGATTTGCGCGGGTAAGGCTCAGCCTGAACAGAGTCTTTTTGAAAGGAGAACAGACGAATGAACAGATACCTTGTCCTGGAAAACGGAAAAGTACTGAAAGGTACGGCTTTCGGAGCTGACAGAGAGGTAACGGCAGAGATCGTGTTTACCACGGCCATGACAGGCTACATTGAAACGCTGACAGATAAGAGCTATAAAGGGCAGGCGGTTGTCCAGACCTTTCCCCTGATTGGAAATTATGGAATCATCAGGGAGGATCAGGAGAGCGGGACTGCAGGGCTTTCTGCCTATATTGTGCGGGAATGGTGCGCCCATCCCTCCAATTTCCGGTGCGATACAGATCTGGACAGCTACCTGAAGGAAAACCAGATTCCCGGCATCTGCGGTATTGACACAAGGGCTCTCACAAAAATGCTCAGAGAGTACGGAACTATGAACGGGTTCATCACAGATGACCCGTCGAGAGCAGATCTGGAACAGATCAGGGCCTTTCGCTGTGAGAACCCGGTTTCCCAGGTGACAATCCATGAGCCGACGCTGTTTCGCGGCAGGGCCAGCCGCAGACTGGTGGTCATGCTGGATTTCGGAAGGAAGGACAATATTCTGCGCTCCCTCCTGGAGAGAGACTGTGACGTGTGGGTGCTTCCGGCTTCCACTTCCCCAAAGGAGGTTCTCAAGTACAAGCCGGACGGAATTTTCCTGACAAACGGTCCGGGAGATCCGGCAGAGAACACGGAGATTATAAAAAATCTGAGAGAGCTATTGGAAAGCGGTATTCCGATGATGGGAATCTGTCTCGGCCATCAGCTTCTGGCCCTTGCACACGGTTTTCAGACAGAGAAGATGAAATACGGCCACAGGGGAGCCAACCAGCCTGTAAAGGACGGAAAGACAGGGCGGATTTACATTACCTCCCAGAATCACGGCTATGCGGTGAGGGAGGACAGCATCGATACCTCTGTAGCTGAAACCTCCTTTGTCAATGTCAATGACGGGACCAATGAGGGGCTGCGCTATAAAAATTACCCCGTGTACTCCGTCCAGTTTCACCCGGAGGCGTGCGGAGGCCCGAAGGACACAGATTTTCTGTTTGATGATTTTTTAGGGATGCTGAAACGGTAGAAGCCCCGCCTGGCAGTTCAGCTTTGCCATAGAGCAGCAGTACGAAAAGACAGATAAGGAGGAAACAGAATGCCTTTCAATCATTCAATTAAAAAGGTGCTTGTGATCGGCTCCGGCCCCATTGTCATCGGACAGGCAGCAGAATTCGACTATGCGGGAGCGCAGGCCTGCCGTGCCCTCAGGGAGGAGGGGCTGGAAATTGTCTTGGTGAATTCAAATCCGGCTACCATTATGACGGATCACATGATGGCAGACAGAATATACATTGAGCCGCTGACCCTTGAAACGGTGAAGAGGATTATTGAGAAGGAAAAGCCGGACAGCATTCTCTCCGGTCTCGGCGGCCAGACGGGGCTTACACTCTGTATGCAGCTGGCCCATGACGGGTTCTTAGAGGAGCATGGAGTAAAGCTTTTAGGCTCTTCGCCGGAAACTATCGACAGAGCAGAGGACAGGCAGCTCTTTAAGGATGCTATGGAGTCCATCGGACAGCCCTGCGTCCCGTCAAAGGTAGTCAATGAGACAGAGGACGCCCTGGAATTTGCGAAGACCATCGGATATCCGGTGATTGTCCGCCCGGCCTTCACCCTGGGAGGAACGGGAGGAGGAATCGCAGACAGTGAGGAGGAGCTTCGGGAGATTGCAAGAAACGGCCTTGCCCTGTCGCCGATTCACCAGATTCTGGTGGAGAAAGGGATTTCCGGCTGGAAAGAGATTGAGTTTGAGGTGATCAGGGACAGGGCAGGAAACTGCATCACCGTCTGCTCAATGGAAAACTTTGATCCGGTAGGGATCCACACAGGCGACAGCATTGTCATCGCCCCTGCGGTGACGCTGGCAGACAGGGAGTACCAGATGCTTCGCTCTGCGGCTCTCAGGATTGTGGACACCCTTCAGGTAGAGGGCGGCTGCAACTGCCAGTTCGCACTGAATCCAGAGTCTTTCGAGTATGCAGTGATCGAGGTAAACCCGAGAGTGTCCCGCTCCTCGGCCCTGGCATCCAAGGCCACAGGCTATCCAATCGCCAAGGTAGCCACCAAGATTGCCGTGGGATACACCCTGGATGAGATCAAAAATGCAGTGACAGGAAATACGTACGCCGCCTTTGAGCCGGCTCTGGACTATGTGGCTGTAAAGTTCCCCAAGTGGCCCTTTGAGAAATTCGTGTATGCAGAGAGGACGCTGGGAACTCAGATGAAGGCCACCGGGGAGGTTATGTCCATCTCCGACAGCTTTGAGTCAGCCATTATGAAAGCGGTGAGAGGGGCGGAGATCTCCACAGAAACCCTGAGTTTTGCGTGGATACGCGCCCTGACGGACGGGGAGCTGAAAGACCGCATTCACGTCCAGGATGACAGCCGCCTTTTTGTAGTCTGCGAGGCCTTAAGACGGGGGATCACAGTGGAGGAAATCCACGGGATCACAAAGATTGACGAGTGGTTTCTCTGGAAGCTCAGAAATATAGTCGTTTATGAGAAGGAGATTGAGGAAAGGCAGCTGACCGGGGAGCTGTATATGCGAGGCAAGAAACTGGGCTTTACAGACCGCTCCCTTGAGACCATATCCGGCCATCCCCTGCCTGCGAAGGCTGCTCCTGTGTACCGGATGGTTGATACCTGTGCCGGCGAGTTTGCCGCCCAGACACCTTACTTCTACGGCGTTTACAGCAGCGAGGAGGAGGGAGGAGAAAATGAGGTGCTGCCGTTTATCAGAAATCCCGGGAAAACCGTCGTGGTATTTGGCTCCGGCCCCATCCGTATCGGGCAGGGAATTGAGTTTGACTATGCCAGCGTTCACTGTGTCCAGGTGCTGAAGGGGCTGGGCTATGAGGTAGTGATTGTCAACAATAATCCGGAGACTGTTTCCACGGATTTCGACACGGCAGACCGTCTCTACTTTGAGCCGCTGACGACGGAGGATGTGAAGAACATCCTTCAGGCGGAGAAGCCCTGCGGGGTGGTGGTGGCCTTCGGCGGCCAGACTGCAATCCGGCTGACCAGGTTTCTGGCAGAGAGCGGGGTGCCGGTTATCGGAACCTGTGCAGACAGCATCGATATGGCGGAGGACAGGGAACGGTTTGATGAGCTCTTAGACCGTCTGCACATTGCAAAGCCGAAGGGGCACACAGTCATGACAGAAGAAGAGGCCATCCGGGCAGCAGAGAGCGTGGGGTACCCGGTTCTGATGCGCCCGTCCTATGTACTGGGGGGTCAGAACATGATTATCGCCTTCGACGAGGCGGACATCAGAGAGTATATGAAAATTATCCTGGCTCAGAATATTGAAAATCCGGTGCTCATTGACAAGTACCTGGAGGGTACGGAGATAGAGGTGGATGCCATCTATGACGGAACAGATATTCTGCTTCCGGGAATCATGGAGCATGTGGAGCGTTCAGGCATCCACTCCGGCGACAGCATAGCCATCTATCCGGCCATGCACCTGACGCCGGAGACGGAGGAGAAGATCGCAGAGACCACGAAAAAGCTCTGTGAAGGTCTCAACGCCGTCGGCATTGTCAATGTCCAGTACATTGTGGCAGACGGGGAGATCTATATTATAGAGGTAAACCCTAGGGCATCCAGAACCGTTCCTTACCTGTCGAAGGTGACGGGAGTGCCGATGGTCGATCTGGCGGTAAAGGCAAGCCTTGGAATGAAGCTCAGAGATCTTGGCTTTGGCACGGGGCTTTGCAGAAAATCACGGTACACGGCAGTCAAGGTACCGGTGTTCTCCTTTGAGAAGCTGATTGATGTGGACGTACAGCTGGGGCCGGAGATGAAATCAACCGGTGAGGTTCTGGGCATTGGACGGGATCTGAAGGAGGCACTCTACAAAGGGCTTTTGGGAGCCGGCTACAAGATGTTCCACGAGGGAGGCGTGTTCTTTACTGTCAGGAGAAGTGATAAAAAAGAGCTTCCTGCGCTGGCGGAGAAGTTTGCATTCCTGGGCTTCAGGCTCTACGCCACAGAGGGAAATGCCAGAGTGCTCCGGGAGGCCGGATTTGCGGTTAACATGGTTCCGAAGATCGATGAGAACAGCGAGTACAACAGCATGACCATCCTGGAAACAGGGAGAGTGCAGTATATTATCTCTACCTCTGCCAAGGGACGGATTCCGGCCAGGGACAGCGTGAGGATCCGCCGCAGAGCCTGTCTGCTGGGCGTTCCGTGCCTGACCTCCATCGACACGGCAGGCGCGCTGGCAGACAGCCTGATGAGCAGGTACAATGAGGACAACACGGTTCTGGTGGATATTAACCGGATGCAGGAGGAAAGGATTCAGGGAGAGCAGGTACAGTCAGGAAGGAGAGAAGAGCATGGCGGCAGATATTAACCACAATTACGAAAACTTACAGGAGAGCTACCTGTTTGCAGAGACAGCAAAAAGGGTGAATGCCTACAGTCATAGCCACCCGGAGGCAAAACTCATCCGGATGGGGATCGGAGACGTGACGCGCCCTCTCCCGGAGGCAGTTGTGAAAGCCCTTCACCGCGCGTCCGATGAGATGGGAAAGGCGGAAACCTTCCGGGGCTACGGTCCGGAGCAGGGGTACGACTTCCTGAGGGAGGCTGTGAGGGAGTATTACAGGCGGTTCGGCGTGGAGCTGGCAGCAGAGGAGATCTTTATCTCAGACGGGGCCAAGAGCGATCTGGGAAATATCCTCGATATTTTCAGCTGTTCCTGCCGCGTCCTGGTGACGGATCCCGTCTATCCTGTCTATGTGGATACGAATCTCATGGACGGCCGCGAGATTCTGTATGCCCGGGCCGGGGAGGAGAATGGCTTCCTCCCCATGCCAGAGGAGGGCATGGAGGCAGATCTGATCTACCTGTGCTCTCCCAACAACCCCACAGGCGCCGTTTATACGAGAGAGCAGCTGAAGGAATGGGTGGACTTTGCAAACGTCAGGGGAAGTGTGATCCTCTTTGACGCTGCCTACGAGTGCTTCGTGACGGGAGAGCTGCCCCGCAGCATTTTTGAGATAGAGGGCGCAAGGACCTGTGCCATTGAGTTCTGTTCCTTCTCCAAGAAGGCGGGATTTACCGGAACCCGATGCGGATACACGGTGATCCCCATGGAGCTTGTGCGCTCCGGGAAGGCGCTTAACAGACTGTGGCTGCGCCGCCAGACCACGAAGTTCAACGGAGTGCCCTATATTGTCCAGAGGGCTGCCGCCGCTGTGTTTACAGAAGAAGGCGAGAGACAGATTCTTGAAAATATTCAGTATTACAGGGATAATGCGAAAATTATTACAGAGACCCTGGACAGACTTGGAATCTGGTATACAGGCGGGGAGCATTCCCCGTATATCTGGCTGAAATGCCCGCGGCAGATGGACTCCTGGACCTTTTTTGATTTTCTGCTGGAGAAGGCCAATGTTGTGGGAACGCCGGGCGCCGGCTTTGGTGCCTGCGGGGAAGGATACTTCCGGCTGACGGCTTTCTCCACAAGGGAGAATACCATTGAAGCCATGAAACGGTTTTATGAGGTGTTTTCCAGATAGAAAAATAAAAATCACAAAAAATCACATAAGAGGCTGAACGGCAAAAACGGCTCCGGCCAGGGCTTTTCCCTGAATGGAGCCGTTTTTTGCCTGCAGCCGGTGCCGTTCAGCCCGGGAAGGCCAGAGCCTGGGGCAGAAGGGGAGGGCCTGGGGCAGAAGAGCCTGGAGGTCAGCCCTGACCGGTGCAGGAGAAGGTATAGCCGATCCCCCAGACAGTTTTGATAAACCGCGGATTTTTCGGACTGTCCTCAATCTTGTTTCTCAGGTGGCTGATGTAGACCATAATTACGTTGTCATCCACTGCGGTATTGTTCCAGACAAGCTCATAGAGCTGCTCCTTTGAGAACACCTGGCCCGGGTGGGACAAAAAAAGGCGCATCAGCACATGCTCCCTGGAGGAGAGGGAGATGGGAATCCCGTTCTTTGAAAATTCCATGGTAAGGGTGTTGTAGAGAAAGGGCCCTGCTGTGAGAAGCTCCCCTGCCTCTTCCCGTCCGGCCTGGCTTCTGCGCACCAGCGCCTTGATCTTGGCGCCCAGAATGACGGGGTTAAAGGGCTTGGACACGTAGTCATCGGCTCCGATGTCCAGCCCGTAGAGGGTGTCAAAGTCACCGCTCCTTCCGCTGAGAACCATGATGGGAGTAGTGTTTCCGGACTCTCTGAGCTTCTTAATGGCATGAAAGCCGTCGTCATTCCCGTTCATCATAATGTCCAGGAGAATCAGGGCAAACTCCCCGCTCTGGGCTGCGCGGACAGCCTCCAGTCCGTCGCTGGCCGTCTGAGCCTTAAAGCCGCTCCCCTCCACAACGCGCATGAGAAGCCGGCGGACAGCCGGATCATCGTCAGCAATCAGTATCTTTTCTTCAGCCATAGGTCCTCCTCCCTTTCTGGTCCGTCTCTTTAATTTCTTCATGAGCAGAAACTGCTCTGTCCAGAATACCACAAAACGAGGAAAACTGCAAAACTTTCAAATCTTAACATTTTTTAAGACTTTTTCAGGGGATGTTAAGAACCGGGCAGTATACTGAAGGCAGAATAACCGTTCTGCTGTACCAGAAGACAGGAAGCCCCAGGGCCTGGCAGGAAAGCAGAGGGAAGAAAGGGAGAAAGAGATATGTATTTAGCTTTTCTGGGCTTTGCCATGATCGTAGTATTTATGGGATTAATTATGGCAAAAAAATTAAGCCCGTTTACGTCACTGATTATCATTCCTGTGCTTTTCGGTCTGCTGGCAGGCTACGGCTGGGATACGCTGGAATATGCCATGGCCGGAATTAAGGATGTGGCCGGCACCTTTTCCATGATGACCTTTGCCATCCTGTATTTTGGAATCATGCTCACGGCGGGAATGTTTGACCCTATGGTGGACAAGGTAGTTTCCTGGTGCAAGGGAGACCCGCTGAAGGTTTTGGTGGGAACGGCCGTACTGGCTGCCTTCGTGTCACTGGACGGGGACGGCACCACCACGGTCATGATCTGCTGTACTGCCATGATCCCGATCTATGAGCGCCTGAAAATTAAAAAAATCTATCTGGCGACTCTGATTATCCTTCAGAACTGTATTATGAACCTGATTCCCTGGGGCGGCCCAACGGCCCGCGTTATGTCGGTGATGCATCTGGATGCTGGAGAAATCCTGGCTCCTCTGGTACCTGGTATGGTTCTCTCGGCGATTTACGTCATCGGAGTGTCCTATTATCTGGGACTGAAGGAGAGAAAACGCCTGGGCGTGTCAAAGGATGTGGAGAATCACGCGGTTAAGGTACAGCTTTCAGAGGAGGAGAAAGCATGGAAGAGGCCAGGGCTTATCTGGTTTAACCTGATCCTCACAGCGGCTATCATTGTAGCCCTGATTATGGGACTGGCTTCCTCTGCCATCCTGTTCGGAGTGGGAACAGCGGTTGCCCTCCTCGTCAACTATCCCAATCAGAAGATTCAGAGAAATGTCATCAGCTCCATTGCTCCGGATATGATCAACGTGGTCATGATGGTCCTCGGTGCCGGTGTGCTGATGGGTATTTTAAACGGTCCGGAAAATGCGGGTATGTCAAATGCCATTGCCGAATTCCTGGTTGCCGTGATTCCGGAATCTCTGGCAAAGTACTTTGCAGTCGTGATTGCCGTTGTCAGTGCTCCGGGTACCTATCTGCTTAACAATGACGCCTTCTACTATGGCGTGCTGCCGCCTCTGGCTGCCACAGCCAAGGCCTATGGCTTTACGGATCTGAATGTGGGCTTTGCAGCTCTGATGGGACAGGCCTTCCATTTCCTCAGCCCGTTAGTTCCGTTTATCTACCTGCTGATGGATAAGACAGAGATTACACTGGCACAGTACCAGGGATATATCTTTAAGTGGTGTATCGGAATTTTTGTCATCTTTATGGCTGCAGGGCTTGCGACAGGTTATCTGCCGATTCTGTAAAGAACAGGATTTCCGGGTTTCAGAGGCTGCTTCAGGCAGAAAATAAAACGGCAGTACTATTTGACAGAAAAAGGGGCATTCTGTAAAATAGACGGAAGAAAATGCAGAAAGGCCCTGCAGAATGTCTGCGGCCAGCCGCCGGCTGCCGCAGGCAGGAAGCGGACGGAGTGCGCAGCGGTATGAAAATTCATTTTTTTAGGGAACGCCCCCGGGGAGGGGGAATCGGCGCTGCCGCAGCGGTTGTATTTGCTGCGGCAGTGCTTTTGTTTATTCTGGTAGGAAATATGATAGTCGAGAACCAGAAAACCATGATTGAAACCCAGAGCGGGCAGCTGCGCTCTATCTCAGAGAGCGTGGCGGCCAATATTGAGGTGTTTGTGGAGGAGACGAAAGACGATCTGGCAGTGGAAACAGGGCTGGAACAGTTTCGCACAGCGGAGGCTGCTTTTGCAGAGCAGAATCAGAAGCCCATGGAAGAGACCCTGGAGGAATTTCTCAGGGAGAGGGAGGGAACGGTCACGGGCCTTGTCTACGAACAGGGAAACCTCAGCATTTCACACTGGACACAGGAAGAGAGGGTTCTTACGCTGGTCAGCTTTATGACGGAGCAGACGGCAGATACCGCTATTTCCATCTGGCAGGATGAGGAGGAAAACTGTTACCTGAAACTTCAGAGAACTACAGAAGCCGGAGGCAGGCTTTCCTGTATTCTGAGCTTTAACGATATCTATGAGAAAACAGCAGCCTATATTAAAATGGGAAAAAACGGGTATGTGATGGTCAAGTCCTCAGACGGCCTGATTCTGATGCACCAGGTAGAGGAGCAGATCGGGCAGTATGTCCTGGAAGGGCGCCGCAGGATGTACCCGGGGCTGGATTTTTCTGAGCTGGAAACGCTGATTGAGCATCAGGAGTCGGGAAAAGGAGGGGTGGAGATCTACAATTCCTACTGGTGGATAGAGGAACCGCCCCGGCCGGTCAGAAAGGTATCTGCCTATGAGCCGGTTGAGATCGGAGACGACTTTCTGATCGTCAGCGCTGTGATCGACTATGCGGAAATCACAGAACCCTTGCAGGCGGCTACTATAAAGATAGCTGCAGCAGCCGTCTGCCTGGCGGTATTTTTCGGTCTGTTTCTTCTCCTGATCTGGAAGCTGTTCAGCAGGCAGAAATCGGTGGAGCAGGAGAACTGTCGGCTGAGAGAGGTGAATGAGCGGCTTGAGGAGCTCAGAAGGAGAGAGGAGGCTATGGCTCATCAGCAGAGGCTTCAGCTTGTGGGAACTATGGCGGGCGGAATCGCCCATGAGTTCAACAACCTGCTGACTCCCATTATGGGCTACTCGGCGATGATGCTGTCAGAGATGGATGAAAGAGACCGCTATTACGCAGATATTCAGGAAATTTTGAGCTCAGCGGAAAAGGCGAAGGAGATTATCAGCCAGATCTCAGCCTTCAGCGGAAAAAATTCCGAGCAGTCCTTTCAGGAAATTCCTGTAAGTCAGGTGGCGGCCAGGGCCATGCTGGTGGCAGAGTCAGGAAAGCCAAAGCAGGTGGAAATTGTCATGGAGCTTGTATTTGAGCCGTTTTGGATGTGGGGGAATGAAACCCAGATTCATCAGATTGTGCTTAACCTGTGCACCAATGCCTTTCACGCCATGGGGGAAGCGGGAGGCCGTCTGACGGTAAAGGGGAGAGTACGGAAGGGAAGAGAGTTTGCCAAAAACAGGTTTTTTGAGGGGAAGGAGGAACAGGACTTTTATGAGCTGTCCTTCTCTGATACCGGGTGCGGTATGACAGAGGATGTCAGAAAACAGATCTTTGATCCATTTTTCACAACCCGCAGGGCTGGAGAAGGGACGGGACTGGGGCTGTTTCTGGTGTACCGGATGGTGGAATCCCACAGGGGGCTGATCATGGTGGAGAGCGAGCCGGGAAAGGGGACGGTGTTCTGTCTGTATTTTCCGGTATACTGCCGCAGCGCGGATTCGGCTTCGCTTCGGTAGGGCGGCCGGCGTTCCGGCCTGTCCTACTTCCTGAAAGGTCCGGCTTTTTCCGGCAGGCTGATGCAAGAAACGAAAAGTTTGAGAACTCTGGCTGCTTAAAAAATTCAAAAAAATACGTCCTGTTAAAGTGTTTTATCTCTGACAGGACGTATTTTTTTGCAGGTGTTTCCAACTGACTGCATTGCAGCCGCCGTATTGATGCTAATGTGTAAGTCAGGACGGATTACAGCTTTTGCACCCTCTGTATCCGGGATTTTCCTTCAGGCACTGATCGAAGGACTCTCCACTCCATTCAGCTTTATTTTTATCACTCATATCAGACACACTCCTGCAGTCCGGCATGTGAATGAGCTTGGAACTGGTGTTAAGAATATACGTATGAAGTCCGTTTCCATCCACAGTCCCGGAAGGCTCTGAACCGGCGGAGGGACCAAAGCCGGAAACAGAACTGTCTTCTGAACTGCCTCCCGCCGGTCTGGCCGGTTTGTCATCCGGATCCCCCGGCGTGTAGTCGCTGCAGGGACTGACAGACCAGGTCAGTGAGGAGCCGTCTGTGGAGACTGTGATGGTTCCCTGCTTGTCCGTGCGGAAGATCTCGATGCCCATGGCCTCGAATTTTTCCATGGTTTCCACATGGGGATGGCCGTAGGAATTTCCGGCTCCGCAGCTGATGACAGCATATTCTGGCACTGCTCTCTGAAGAAAGTCCCAGCTTCCGGAGCTGGCGCTTCCGTGATGGCCGGCAGCGTAAACCGTGCTTTCCAGGGGAAGACCCGTCTTAATCATTTCAGCCTCACTCTCAGATTCCGCGTCCCCGGTAATGAGAAAGCTCACGTCGCCTGCCGTAAGACGGATGGCAACCGAGTAGTCGTTGGCGCTGCTGTAGCTTCTGCTCTGGGGGGCCAGAACGGTGAAGGACGCATTTCCCAGCTGGTAAGTGTCCCCGGGCTTTGGATGGATGAGAGGAATGTCCTTCTCGCGGATCACAGACTGGAAGGACTGAAATACCCTTGTATCTGTCTCATAGTCTGGCGCAAGGACTTTCTCTGTTTCATATACATTCAGCGCGCCGACCACTCCGTTCAGGTGATCGGCGTCGTAGTGGGACGCGATCACATAGTCCAGGGTTTCCACGCCCTGCTCCTGAAGATAGGATACGACGAGAGAGGAAGCGTTCCTGTCTCCTCCGTCGTAGAGCATGAAATGGCCGTCAGACTGGATCAGCACAGACAATCCCTGCCCAACGTCGATGAAATGCACTGTGGTATCAGCAGATAATACCTGGCCTTCAGCTGTGCTGCTCTGTGAGGAAGCCGCGGAATTCTCCTCAGTGCTGCCTGTCACATTCAATGAGCCTTCTTCATTGGCCTGCCCGGATAATCCGCTGCCGGAGCATCCTGTTAAAAGAAGAGCGGCAGAGAGCAGACAGGCAACAGCCAGCCGGACAGAATGTCTGACTCTGTTGAATCGGTTCATATGTCATTACCTCCTTTGCCTGTCCATTTTACCTCATACAGGCAGAGTGCGCAACAGAAAAAAGAACATAAGTTCGCAAGTCCGGAAAACGGGCCTTTTGTTATTTTGTTCCCACAATTGTGACAATCACGCGGTTTGGGAGGCAGACAATAGACTGGCCTGTTTCAGAGATGGCACCCTGACGGACGCAGAGTTTGTCAGGGCAGGAGGCCTCAGTCAGGAATGCCTTTCCATCCTCTATTATAAGATGGTTCGTCTGGCCGTTTCCGCTTTCAATGACAATGTCATCATTCCGGTTTAAGTCTAACGTCATGATTTCTGTTCCGTCTACACTGACTGAGACCATAACTGCCGGCCGGCCGGCGAAGAATTCTCTGCCGGCAAAGAGGAGGGCAGCAGCGGCGAGGAGGACGGCGAGAAGAAGAAGGTCCCGCTTTTTCTGTCCGGACTTATGTTCAGGGGCGCTGTCAGCGCGTCTCGTCTGGCTCATATGCATTCTCCTTATCACTTAATTCAGAGGCTTCCCATGGATATCATAGATGGACAGCTCTCTGGCGCCTTCGGAAAAGTGGAGCTCGTAGTCATCCGTGATGAAGATTCCGCAGGCGTCATCCGTAGAATCGAGAAGTTCTATTCCTTTTTCCAGTCCCAGGGAAAAGCAGGTGGTGCTTAAAGCATCACCGTCCACAGACTCCGGACAGATGATGACGACGGAGATCAGACCGTTGTCATAGGGATAGCCGGTCTTTGGGTTTAGGAGGTGGTGGTAATTCTTTCCGTCTGCAACAAAATGGCGTTCGTATACTCCGGAGGATACCACGGACATGTCGTCGATATCCACATATCCCACCACATCGCTGTATTCCGCAAAAGGCTTCTGGATGCCGATGCGGAAGGGAGTGCCGTCCGGCTGTGTTCCGATGCACAGTACATTTCCACCCAGATTGATGATCGCGCTCTCCACACCGCGGCTGACAAGAAAATCCTTCAGTCTGTCCGCGATGAATCCCTTGGCTATAGAACCCAGATCCAGGGTGGTATCAGGGGAGAGGAAGGTCAGTTTATTGCCGTCGAGAGAAAGATTTTCATATCCCACCCGGCTCACAGCCTCGTCGATGGAGGACTGAGGGGGAATCACGGCCTGTCCGCCTGTAAAGTCCCAGAGAGAACTTAAGGGCTCGATGGTCAGGTCATAGGCTCCGTCGGATACCTGGCTGTAGTAGAGGCCCTCCCTCAGAAGGGCAGCCGTATCATCGCTCAGGGTGAAGGTGGTTTCATCGGGGCTTCTGTGGTTCAGCTTATAGATCTCGCTGTCCGCGATAGTCTTGCTGAATCGGTTTTCGTATTCCCGGCACAGGGCCATGCACTGTGTCAGAAGCTCTTCGTCATCTGTGTCATAGAGAGTGACGGTGACAAAGGTATTTAAAAGAAAGTCAGAGCGGGAAATGGGCTCCTGCGGTACGGTCTTCTGATCAAGAAAAAAGCAGGCGGCCAAAACTGCTGCACCGGCCAGCACGCCGGCGGCTTGGGTCAGTCGTTTTTGATTCATTTCAGTATTTCCTCTTGTACTTTGTTTATTGACAGATATAATAGAAAGGAGTGCTTTAGGCGCTGCGCTTTTAGGGCCCGCAGACCGGCACTGAACTTTCGCTTACCATACTAGCAAAGGCAGAGAGGCATGTCAAGAAGGCGGCCGGGAAAGGACGGCAGGAGAATGGACAGCTATGGGACAGAGAAAAAAGTGAAAAAACGCAGGATGAGAGAGAAAGCTGAGAAAAATAAAACACAGACAGAAGCAGACATAGTCAGAGGCAGGCGGAAGCAAAAACAGAGCACAGACAGAAGAGACAGAAGACATAGAAATAAGAGAAATGGAAATAGGAGAAATGGAAATAAAGGAAACAAAAACTAGGAAAGCAGAGAGAAAAAGAAGGGGAAATGCATTCCAGGCCGCGTTCTGCGGGATGATGATCGCCCTGGCCTTTCTCCTGAGCTATGTGGAAACGCTGATTCCCATAAACCTGGGCATTCCGGGCGTGAAGCTGGGACTTGCCAACCTTGTCACGATCGTGGGCCTCTACACAGTAGGCCTGGGGGAACTGGTATTTATCTCACTGGTCAGGATTATTCTGGTAGGATTTACCTTTGGAAACGGCTTTTCCATGGTTTACGGGATGGCAGGGTGGACCCTCAGCCTTCTCCTGATGCTTTTATTTAAAAGGACAGGATGGTTCGGACAGACAGGGGTGAGTGTCATAGGAGGTGTGGGACACAATGTGGGGCAGCTTGCGGTTGCCGCCCTGGTTGTACAGAACACGGCAGTATTCTATTACCTGCCGTTTCTTCTGGCTGCGGGAAGCATCGCCGGGGCAGTGATCGGGCTTCTCGGAGGGATGGTGGCAGAGCGGATTCACGGTTTTAGGGGAAGGCTGTGAGGAAGAAACAGAGGAAAAAACTGGTTGGCAAACCGTCCGGGATGAAGTACAATGGAAGGCAGGAGTGAGGAATGCTCCTTCGAGTGTATCAGAAGGTTCAGATGCCTTCTAGGGAGCAGCTTCATGGAGAAATCATTCTTTTATGGTTATTTATGGTTATAGTTATAAGAAACAATAAGGAGAGTACGGGTATGATTTATGAAGCAATCAAAAAACTGGTGAAATACGGTCTTGATACGGGGCTTATCACGGAGTATGACAAAATCTATGCCACAAACCAGATCCTTGAGGTGATGGGGCTTGATGAGTATGAGGAGCCGGCAGAGGAACCGGGAGATATTGATCTGGAGGCCGTGTTGAAGGAGCTTCTCGACTATGCCCACGAAACAGGCGTTCTCGCTGAGGACAGCATTGTTTACCGCGATTTGTTTGACACGAAACTGATGAACTGCCTGATGCCGCGTCCAAGCGAGGTGGTGGCGAAGTTCTGGGATATATACAACCACAAATCTCCAAAGGATGCCACAGAGTATTACTATAAGCTGAGCCAGGATTCCGACTATATCCGCAGATACAGGATTGCCAGGGATATGAAATGGACGACGGATACGAAGTACGGCACCCTGGATATTACCGTAAACCTTTCAAAGCCGGAGAAGGATCCGAAGGCCATCGCAGCCGCGAAGCTGATGAAGCAGAGCGGTTATCCGAAATGCCAGCTCTGCATGGAGAATGAGGGCTATGCAGGAAGGGCCAACCACCCTGCCAGAAACAATCACAGAATCATCCCGATCACGGTCAACGGAAGCCCCTGGGGATTCCAGTACTCTCCATATGTCTATTACAATGAGCACTGCATCGTGTTCAACGGAAAGCACACCCCGATGAAAATCGACAGAGCTGCTTTTGCGAAGCTGTTTGACTTCGTTAAGATGTTCCCCCACTATTTCCTGGGATCCAATGCGGATCTGCCGATTGTGGGCGGTTCTATTCTGACGCACGATCACTTCCAGGGCGGAAATTATACCTTCGCCATGGCAAAGGCGCCTATCGAGAAATATTTTACTGTCCCGGGCTTTGAGGATGTGGAGGCCGGAATTGTGAAATGGCCCATGTCCGTGATCCGGACCAGGGCAAAGGATCCGGAGCGCCTGATTGAGCTGGGGGATAAGGTGCTTGGATGCTGGAGAGAATATACGGATGAGGCTGCCTTCATCTTTGCAGAGACAGACGGAGAGCCTCACAATACGATCACTCCCATTGCCAGAAAGAACGGAGAGATGTATGAGCTGGATCTGGTGCTCAGAAACAACATTACCACGGAGGAGTTCCCTATGGGCGTTTACCATCCGCACCAGGAGCTTCACCATATCAAGAAAGAGAACATCGGTCTGATTGAGGTTATGGGACTGGCAGTTCTTCCGTCCCGCCTGAAGGGAGAGCTGGCAAAACTGGCTGAGTACATTGTGTCCGGCAGGGATATCCGTTCCGATGAGGAGATCGAAAAGCATGCAGACTGGGTGGAAGGCTTCCTTCCGAAATATCCGTCTGTGACGGCAGAAAATGTAGATGAGATTCTGAAAAAAGAGGTTGGGCTTGTATTTGAGAAGGTTCTCGAGGATGCAGGCGTGTACAAGTTCACTCCTGAGGGGAGAGAGGCATTTGCCCGCTTCCTGCACGCGGCAGGTTTCCAGGAGAAATAAGCAGGGGACAGAAAATACAGGAACAGGCTGCTTTTCAGCTCCGGAGCTTTTGTGAGAGAAAAGGAGAAAAAGGACAGATAACATGCTTATTAAGGAAGAGTTTCTGAAAAAGTACAACATTGCTGAAAATGAGTTCCGCTCGGCGAATATCAGCTTCAGGGAACTGGAACGGATTTATAATCATTACTGTTCCCTGGAGCCGAAACTGCGTTCCATCAGCCGGGATTTCCTTGACGAGTATCTCTATGACACGGAGAGAGCGGGAATCCACTCCTACCGTTACCGGCTGAAAGAGCCGGGCCACCTGATTGAAAAGATCATCAGAAAGAGAAATGACAGCCTGGACAGCTACCGGGAAATTGACAGCACCAACTATTATAAGTACATTACAGACTTAATCGGAATCCGCGTGTTTTTCCTGTACCGGGAGGACTGGAGAGGATTCCATGAATACATTACAGGCAGGTTTGAGAATAATCCCGAACACTACGTGGAAGATCGGCTCAGGGATTTTGACGAGGATCCAGGTCACTGGTATATTGCGGAGCGCCCCAAAAGCTATCGGAGGATTGGGGACACGAAAATATATGATAAAAATCTGATTGACATTAAGTCGGACGGAATCTACCGGTCGATCCACTACATTGTCAAATATAAGGGATACTATGTGGAGCTGCAGGCCAGAACTTTGTTTGAGGAGGGATGGAGCGAGGTAGATCACGACATCGTGTACCCGTATTTCCAGAACGATGTGATGCTGAAGGACTTTTCCACCCTCTTAAACAGACTGTCCGGCATGGCTGATGAGATGAGCTCCTACTTCAGACGGCTGAAAGAGGCAAAGGAGCGCTATCAGATGGAGGAGGACAGGCATTCCCTGTAAGTCGGAAGGATATCATATGAACGAAAAAGAGATACAAAGGCGCATTTTCAGAATCACCGTGCTTACAGTGGCAGTGAGCCTGATTCTCATTGTCTGTGCAGGCGTCGTAATCACATCAATGCTCCGGGCGGAGAAAAACTCATATGAAGCGCAGATGAAGGCCTTTATCAATGAGTACAAGATAAATATGGAGCGCCAGATGGATTCTGACATTGAATCTCTGGAAACGCTGGCCGGCTTTATCTCCAACAGCCGTCTGCTGGAGCTCGAAAACCTGGCGGACGGAATTGACGGGGCAGGGACGGCAGCGCTGTTTCTGCGGCTGGGCTACTGTGAGAAGGGAAGCGACAAGATACGCATCAGCATGACCAGGGAGCTGGGAAGGGATCTGCCGATCTCTGAGCGGGCGCCGGAACTGCAGGAGGTGATTGAGAAGGGATGGAACGGAGAAAACGCCACCTCTCAGGTGTATATGGATGTGACCCTGAAAACGCCGGTTATTGCTTACAGCGTTCCCGTCTACGATGAATCGGGTATTCCGAAGGGATGCCTGCTGGGAGTAAGGGCTCTGGATGTGTTTCTGGATATTCTGAACGAGACAACGCTGTCGCAGATTAGCCTGGATGTGGCCTGGCTGGATGCAGACGGGAATTTCGTCGGGCATACGGAGGAGGAAGAGGGGCGTCATATGAGCGCGTCCATTTTCAGCCAGGAAGGGATTTCAGAGAAGGACAGAAGCCTTCTGAGGGAGAACATGGCCATGGGCAGGGACTGCACGATTTCCTACCAATATGGCGGCAGTACCTACGGCCTTTACCTGGAACCGTTAGACAGAAACGACTGGTATCTGCTCTGCATTGACGACAGCGATAAAGTGAAAAGCCCCGTCTATTTTATGCTTCTGGCTGTTGCAGCCACCTTCCTGATTATTCTGGTTCTGAGCATTGCTTCCATATGGTATGGTTCCAGGATTCTGAGGAAGAATAACCGGGAGCTGATAAGAACCGCATACTACGACAGCCTGACAGGACTGTTTAATATGAAACGGTTCGAACAGGAGGCTTCCGAGCTTCTGGAACAGGATGGCTGCAGGAGCGTTGCAGCTCTGAATATACGCCATTTCCGCTACATTAACGAGATATTCGGAAAGAAACAGGCGGATCAGGTGCTCTGCGAGCTGGCTCTTATCATCAGGGAAAATATAAGAGAAGATGAGCGCTTCTGCCGTTACAACAGCGATCAGTTCTGCATGCTTCTCCACACCGTGGAGGAAGAGGAGATCCGGAGACGGATTGGGGACATCATGAAGAGCTGCGAGAGAATCTCCAGAAGATTTAACAGAAACTATCCCATTCAGATTTACGCGGGAGCAGCAGTCAATCAGGTGACCAGACCGGATGAACTGATCGACAGGGCAGAATTTGCGCTGAAGCAGGCCAGACAGGGAGTGGAGCGGGATATTGTATTTTACGATGAAAAGCTCCACAAAGCAGAGGAGCTGGTGCGCCTGATCGAGAGCAGCAAAAATGAGGCCCTGGAAAAAGAAGAGTTCCGCCTGTTCCTCCAGCCTAAGAGAGACCTCGCTTCAGGGGAGATTGCCTCTGCAGAGGCCCTGGTGCGGTGGATTCGTGAGGACGGTTCGGTGATCTTTCCAGATCAGTTTATTCCTCTTTTTGAGCTGAACGGCTTCTGCGCCCAGCTGGACCTCTACATGGTTGCCCAGGTATGCAGAAAGCTGAGGCAGTGGGAGGATGAGGGCAGAAGGCCAATCAGCGTTTCTGTCAATCAGTCCAAGCTGCTGTTTTATCAGTCTGACTATGTGGAGCGTCTGTGCCAGATCACGGAGCACTACAACATTCCGCGCAGCAGGATCACGCTGGAGATACTGGAAGGGCTGGCGGCGGAGAGCATCGGAGAGCTGAATAAGACAATTATGCTCTTAAAAAATCTGGGATTTAAGATCTCTCTGGACGATTTTGGAAGCGGCTATTCTTCCCTGAACCTGCTGACGAGAATCGGCATTGATGAAGTCAAGCTGGACCGCGGTTTCCTGGAGCAGGAGGTCTTCAGAGAGAGTGAGAGCCAGGCGGTTCTCATGAAGCATATTGTGAATCTGGCGAGAGACCTTTCCATCACTACGGTTGTGGAGGGAGTGGAGACTGCAGAGAATGAAGCCTTTATCCGCTCCATCGGCGTGGACTATGGACAGGGCTACTATTACAGCCGACCGATTCCAAGTGATGAATTTGCAGAGAAGTATCTGCAGTAAGAGTATATACAAAGCCAAAAGCGGCGCATTCCAGGCGGTTTATCCGTCGTCTGGAATGCGCCGCTTTTGGCGCGCTATGTGGGATATGAAATTCTCAGAAGTGTTTCATTTTCCAGCTTTCCGGGAAACTGGAAGATGAAACTGTCATTACAGATCCAGCTTTAAATCTCCTTCACGAATCCATCCGATTCTGCGGAAGATCTCTCCGAAGGCAAGTGTCAGGACTGCCGGGAGCAGAAAGCATACAAGGGCGATTCCAAGCCACATGTTTGCTCCGCCCTCAGGCATAGCTGTGTAGATGCCGATAGGTCCTACCAGTCCGCAGGTTCCCATGCCGGATCCGGCCGCGATATTTTCCAGCTTGAAGACCATGGTGGATATAGGCCCTGCCACCATGGAAGCCAGGGTGGGAGCCAGCCAGATTTTTGGGTTCCTCACGATATTCGGCATCTGCAGCATGGAGGTTCCAAGCCCCTGAGCCAGAAGGCCGCCAAAGCCGTTCTCCCTGTAGCTCAGTACGGCAAAGCCGATCATCTGTGCGCAGCAGCCGGCTGTAGCTGCTCCTCCCGCCAGCCCGTCAAGGCTCAGCATGATGCAGATGGCCGCGCTGCTGATAGGAAGCGTCAGGGCGATGCCTATAAGAGCGGAAACTACAATTCCCATGAAGAATGGCTGCATGACAGTGGCTGTCTTTACGAGATCTCCGAAGGCTGTCATGAAGGCGGAAACGCCTGGTCCGATAAACTGGGCGGTAAGAACTCCGAAAATGATCGTGACCCCGGGGGTTACCAGGATGTCAACCCTCGTTTCCTTTGAAACGGCCTTTCCAAGCTCGGCTGCAATGATGGTGGCTACCAGTGCGCCTACAGGTCCGCCCAGCTCGTTTCCGGCAATGCCGACTGTGGCGGCAGAGAAGATGACAAGCTGGGGAGCCTTCAGAGCATAGGCGATGGAAACGCCCAGGGCGGCTCCGGTGGCCCCCTTTGCATAGACGGCAATGGTGTTGAAGATTTCAAGGCCTGTTTTTTCTCCCAGGGTACCGAAGATGGTGCCGATCAGCAGGGAGGCGAAAAGACCGAAAGCCATGGCGCCCAGCGCGTCAATCAGGTAGGTCTGGACGGAGATATTGATCTGCTTGCGTTTGAGAAAGTCTTTTACAGTCTGACTGTTCATTGGTGTAAATCCTCCTGTGAAAATCTTGAACTGTCTTACAATCACACTGCATGGACGAAAAGGAAGGCAGCAGACGGGGCCTGGCTTCGAGCATGCTTTCAGCGGCAGAGTAAACAGCACAGCATTGTTAAAAATCTGTCGAGTAAAACAGTTACCGTATTCTACCACAGATTGACAGGAATGCAAGAAAAATTCGAAAAAATGTGAAAAATTTGTCAATATCATTTGTGGAAATTTTATCAATCCTGTGCTATACTTACAGAAATCTTACAGCTGAATGTCAGGCAGCAGTTCAGCGCCCTGCCAGGCAGGCCTTGACCAAAGGCTCTGAACAG
Source organism: Clostridium sp. AM29-11AC (assembly GCF_003480545.1). Classification (NCBI taxonomy): domain Bacteria; kingdom Bacillati; phylum Bacillota; class Clostridia; order Eubacteriales; family Clostridiaceae; genus Clostridium; species Clostridium sp. AM29-11AC. The sequence continues at coordinate 9,924 of NZ_QUJI01000022.1, read as the reverse complement.
ATGCCTGTCTCAGTGAAAGAGCAAAAAGAGAAAAAAAGAAAACTCGGCCTCCTCGGAGGACCAGGGGAAACGGAGGTATTCAGGTATGAAGATCAGAGATATACTAGCACAGGGGAAGCCGACTCTTTCGTTTGAAGTGTTTCCCCCAAAGGCAGAAGACAAATATGATTCTGTGGAAGAGGCAGCCATCAGGATTGCCAGGCTGAAGCCTGCTTTTATGAGTGTGACCTATGGGGCGGGAGGAGGTACAAGCAAATATACAGTGGATATTGCCTCCAGTATCAAAAATCAGGGAGTGAATGCCCTGGCTCATCTGACCTGCGTCTCGTCCACGAAAGAGGAGGTGCGCCGTGTTCTGGGAGAGCTGAAGACCCGCGGGATCGAAAATGTCCTGGCGCTCAGGGGCGACATTCCCGAGGGAGGCCCTCTGGCTCACGACTACAGGTATGCGTCTGAGCTGATCCGTGAGATCCGCAGCTTTGACGGGGATTTCTGCATCGGCGCCGCCTGCTACCCTGAGGGACATGTGGAATCTGCCAACAAGACAGAGGATATTGAGCATCTGAGGGAAAAGGTGGAGGCCGGCTGCGACTTTGTGACCACCCAGATGTTTTTTGACAACAACATTCTGTACAACTACCTCTACCGCATCCGGGAGAGGGGAATTACAGTTCCTGTGGTAGCCGGAATCATGCCTGTCACCAATGCCAGGCAGATCGACCGCATCTGCAGGATGTCCGGAACCTATCTTCCGGCCAGATTTAAGGCCATTGTCGACCGGTTCGGAGACAATCCGGCTGCGATGAAGCAGGCTGGAATTGCCTACGCTACCGAGCAGATCATTGACCTGATTGCAAATCATGTAAACGGCATCCATGTCTACTCCATGAATAAGCCGGATGTGGCGGAGCAGATCAAGAACAGTCTTTCAGAGATTTTGTAGGATTAAACTATTTATAAGTATCCTTCAGAAGTCATCAGGTATCACCAGGCGTAGCCTCCTTTCAGCAGAACCGGGGCGCATGATGAAGGGAAGCAGAAGGCAGGAAAGTACAGCCGGAAGAGCGGGCTGCCAGCCCGGGGACGGAAAGCAGGACAGCCTGCAAAGCAGAAAGCGGGGAAAAATGGAAAAGGACACAGAAAAGCAGTCGGAAAAAAGAAAAAAAGAACGGGAACTGGAGAACAGGACGCTGGAAGCACAGATTGCAGGATCCACAAACCGCAGGGAAATCTTCCGCTACCTGGGCTACAGAGGAAAACGCCCTGAAAGGAGGGAGGAGGAGCTTGTGGAGAGCTGTATCGAAGAGCTTTCCGGCTTCCTGTCTCCCCGCTTTTACGGCCGGGAATACCCTTTTTCCGTCAGTCAGGACGGCTCCCTCGATTTCACCTGCTTTCAGGCCAGAAGCGAGAGTCTGAGAAAAAATCTGGAAGGATGTCGGCAGGTATTTCTGTTTGGAGCCACACTGGGGGCAGGAGTGGATCTGCTCCTTCGCCGCTACAGCGCCATAGAGATGAGCCGGGCAGTTGTGATGCAGGCTGCGGCAGCTGCCATGATCGAGGCCTACTGCAACCTGGAAAACAGGCGCCTGGCAGAGGAGTACGGGAGGAGGGGGCTGTATCTGTGTCCCCGCTTCAGCCCCGGCTATGGTGATTTCTCTCTGGAATATCAGCGATCCTTTGCGTCAGCCCTGGAGCTTGAAAAGCGGGCGGGAATCACACTGACTGACAGCCTCCTTATGGTGCCGTCGAAATCGGTGACAGCCGTTATCGGGATTGGCAGTGAGGCCTGCTCACAGGCGGGCACAGCAGGAGGACGCAGCTGTGAAGCCTGCCAGAAGGAGGACTGCATGTACCGGGAGAGGAAAGAGGGTTCAAAAGGCCAGGTTTCCAGGTCCGCAGCCGGACGGGCAGGCACAGGGAACAGACAGAGAAAACAGATTTAAATAATAAAAGTTGCTAAGACAGGAGTGCGGGAAGATATGAGCATAGCAGAGAGACAGACAGGGAAAAAGAGCAGACTCCTTCATGAGCTGGCGGAGAGGATTCTGTTTTTTGACGGAGGGACAGGGAGCCTTTTGCAGGCGGCCGGGCTGAAGCCGGGAGAGCTTCCTGAAACCTGGAATATCCGCCGTCCAGAGGTGATCGTAAAGCTGCACAGAGATTACCTTGATGCAGGCTGCGATATCATCAATACCAATACCTTCGGGGCCAACCGGCTGAAGTTCAATGAGAATACGGAATTTGGCCTGAAGGAAATCATAGAGGCGGCCGTCAGGAATGCGAGGGAGGCAGTGAATCTGGCAGGCCACGGATACATTGCCCTCGATCTGGGGCCCACAGGCAGGCTTTTAAAGCCCATGGGAGACCTGGATTTTGAGACAGCGGTGGAGATTTACCGGGAGGCTGCCGGGATTGGGATCCGCGCAGGGGTGGATTTAGTTCTCATCGAGACAATGAGTGACAGCTATGAGCTGAAGGCCGCTGTTCTCGGCGTCAAGGAGGCTCTGGCAGGGGACGGAATCTCAGGGGAGCAGGCGGATCTGCCTGTTTTTGCCACAACGATCTTTGATGAAAAGGGCAAGCTCCTGACAGGCGGCACGCCCCGCACGGTGATTGCTCTTCTGGAGGGGCTGGGCGTGGATGCAGTGGGCATTAACTGCGGCCTGGGACCGGTGCAGATGAAGGAATTTGTCAGGGAGTTTGCGAAATATGCGTCAGTGCCGATTATTGTAAATCCCAATGCAGGTCTGCCCAGAAGCGTGGAGGGCAGGACTGTATACGATATAGACGAGGATCAGTTTGCCAAAACCATGGCTGAGATTGTGGATATGGGAGCATCCGTTGTAGGCGGCTGCTGCGGAACGACGCCGGAATATATCAGAAAGCTCTGCCTGGCATGCAGGGAAAAGAAGCAGAAGCTCCCGTCCAAAAAGGCAGAAACCGTTGTCACCTCCTACTCCCAGCTGGTGGAGATCGCATCGGATCCGGTAATCATCGGGGAGCGCATCAACCCCACCGGAAAGCCGAAGTTTAAGCAGGCCCTGCGGGATCACGACATGGAATACATTCTCAGGGAGGGACTGGCACAGCAGGATAGCGGCGCGCAGGTGCTGGATGTCAATGTGGGCCTTCCAGAGATTGACGAGCCGTCCATGATGGAGGAGGCGGTGAGAGAGCTTCAGAGCATTCTCGACCTTCCGCTGCAAATCGATACCTCGAACATTGAGGCCATGGAGAGAGCCATGAGGATTTACAATGGAAAGCCTCTCGTCAACTCCGTAAACGGAAAGGCAGAGAGTATGGATGCCATCTTTCCCCTGGTAAAAAAATACGGAGGAGTTGTGGTGGCCCTGACTCTGGATGAGGAGGGAATCCCCGACACAGCTGACGGCAGAATCAGGGTAGCTGAAAAAATATACAGGAGAGCCGCCCAGTACGGAATTGACAAAAAGGATATTCTGATCGATACACTCTGCATGACGATCAGCTCAGACAGCCAGGGAGCGCTGACCACGCTGGAGGCGGTAAGGCGCATAAGGGATGAACTTCACGGGAAAACCATTCTCGGGGTATCCAATGTCTCTTTCGGCCTTCCCCAGAGAGAGAGCATCAATGCCGCTTTCTTCACAATGGCCATGATGAATGGTCTGAGCGCGGCCATCATCAATCCCAATTCCGATGCCATGATGCGCTCCTGGCGCAGCTTTCGTGCCCTGGCCGCTCTGGATGAAAACTGTGGGGATTATATCAGCGCATATGGGGGACAGACAAAACAGCAGCCCTCGGACACTGTCTTTGGCAAAGGAGAAGCAGTATCGGAGAAAGCGCCGGAAGAGGTACAGGAAATCCATGAGAGCCATAAGAGTCAGGTGCAGCTCTGGGAGAGCGTGGTGCGCGGACTGAAAGAGCAGGCTGCCAGAGCAGCAGCAGCTGCTCTCAAGGAGGCTTCCCCTCTTGAGGTGATCAATGCCTGCATGATCCCGGCTCTGGACTGTGTGGGAAAGGGCTTTGAGCAGGGAACGGTGTTTCTTCCCCAGCTCCTCATGAGCGCGGAGGCTGCCAAGGCTGCCTTTGAAGTGCTCAAGGCTGCCATGGCAGGTTCAGGGAACAGCCAGGAAAAAAAGGGAGTGATTATCCTTGCAACCGTCAGGGGTGATATTCACGATATAGGGAAAAATATTGTGAAGGTGCTTCTGGAAAACTACAGCTATGAGGTGGTGGATCTGGGAAAGGATGTGCCGCCTGAGCGGATTGCAGAGGAGACGGTGAAGCGCAGAGCACCTCTTGTGGGACTCAGCGCCCTGATGACCACCACGGTGCCCAGCATGGAGGAGACGATCCGGCTTCTCAGGAAGGAAGCAGGCTGGGCAAAGATCATGGTGGGAGGCGCAGTTCTGACTCCTGAATATGCCGATTCCATCGGGGCTGACGCCTACTGTAAAGATGCCATGGCATCTGTAAATTATGCCCAGAAGGTCATTGGATAGCGCATGAAAGCGTACTTGACACAGAATGAAAATTGTAATAAAATTCTCATATATCAGACGAGGAGTCATGGCACTCTAAGGAAATGAAACAGTAGAGGAGACGAGCGTATGTTATCTAAAAAATTAACGGTTGTGAACCCATCTGGTCTTCACTTAAGACCAGCTGGAGTGTTATCCCAGGCAGCTATGAAATTCAAATGCGACGTAATCATCGAGTGCGGTGAGAAGAGGATTGTCGCAAAGAGCGTGCTGAATGTAATGGCAGCAGGAATCAAGTGCGGAACAGAGATTAACCTGATCTGTGACGGCGAGGACGAGGAGGCAGCTATGGAGGCTCTCTCCGCAGCGATCGAGAGCGGACTCGGCGAGAATTAATAGAATATGCGTGAGAAGAGAGAGTGTTGCTGGCAGCAACGCTCTCTTTTTGCCAGTGCCGACTTTTATCCAGCGGCGGAAGCATGAGAGGCTGCGCGGCTGTGCAGGTCCGAACCGGTACATCCTTTTGATTCGGAACGTACATTCAGGCCGTATGATTCAGGCCGCGTACTTCCAACTGTGTGTTTCGAAGGGAGAGCCGTGATACCAGGAAGATGATGGAAGCAGGAAAGGAGCGGGATGTCGTGAAATATGAGGTTTATGAACACAAGACACAGTATTATGAAACGGATCAGATGGGGATTATTCACCATTCCAATTACATCCGCTGGTTCGAGGAGGCCAGAGTCCACATGATGGAGCAGATGGGCATGGGATATGACATGATGGAGGCGGAGGGAATTATCAGCCCCGTTGTTTCCATCCACTGTGAATACAAGAGCATGACGCGCTTCGGTGAAACCGTGCGGATCATCACGAATCTGAAGGAGTACAATGGAATCAGAATGACCATAGAGTACACGGTGCTGGACTGCGAGACAGGTCAGGTGCGCTGCGTGGGAGAAAGCCGTCACTGCTTTTTGACCAGAGACGGGAAACCCGTTTCCCTGAAGCGCAATTACATTGAGATGGACAGGGCGTTCAGGGAGATGAAGAATGAGTCAGAAGAAGACTGACGAAACGGCAGAGACAGCCTTCAAAGCCCCGATTGACCGGGACGCAGATAAAAAGTATTGAAAAGTTATGCTGATATGGTATAATAGCGAGAAAAGCGCATGCCATGCTTGCATGAGCATGCATTTGGCGATCAGTCCCATCGAGACGTCAGTAGAGATGGTATACTGTGGTTACAGAAAAATAAGAACGCAGAGTAGGGGAGCAGGCGTTAAGTGCCGGATGGACAGGGAGTTGCCGTCCGGACGAAGAAGGAAACCTTCGCGGTCTGTTCCCCGCATCCCGCTGCATCCGTGGAAGGAAGTATCTCCCTGGTGCGGTTCGAGATTCTGCACGAAGGAGGTATTTTTTATGAAAAAACTCGCAGAATTGTATGCCCAGTCCTGGAAGGAAATGAGACATCTGAGGACGATGACCACGTCGGCCATGTTTATGGCCATCTCCGTTGTGCTGGGCTATTTTACCATTGAGGCAGGGCCTTACCTGAAAATAGGCCTTGGAAGTGTGGCAAATCAGTTTGTCTACTACCTCTTTGGTCCTGTGACAGGCATGTTCTATGCGGGAATCCTGGACATTCTGAAGTTTGCAGCCAAGCCGACGGGAGCCTTTTTCCCTGGCTTTACCCTGATCGCCATGCTGGGCGCCATGATTTACGGAACGGTTCTCTACCGCAGACCCATTACCTTTGGCCGCGTCCTCTTTGCCAAGCTTCTGGTGGCTCTTATCTGCAACGTACTCTTAAACACCTGGTGCCTCAGCTTTATGTACGGCAAGGGAATGGCAGTTCTGATCGGGCCGAGGCTGTTGAAAAATCTGATCATGTGGCCCGTTGACTCCGTTATTTTCTTCGTGATTGTAAAGAAGCTGGAGGATCTGGGCTTTGTAAAAACGATCAGAAACTTTGGGACGGCCAGAAGGATACAGCAGTGATCACAGAGAAGACATGGCTACGGTGCCCGGCCCCTGTTTAAACGGCGGGAAGCAGTTCAATCAATGGGTGAAATAAGAAAGCAGAAGAAGGAAAAACACTGACAGAGAAGGGGGAAGAGTAAAGCTCTTCCTCTTTTTTGCGGAATAAAACTGCAGACGGGACAGAGAGGAGAAGACGCTGCCTTTTGGAATAAGAACGGAGATGCACGAAAAAAAGAACGGGACAAACCGGTGGGAATGTGATACGATAGAAGCTGTCAAAAAGCCCAAAAGGGCAGAAAAAACGATTGGGAAGGGAGAACCCTTCTGACCATAAAAAAGAACGTGCCGGCTTTTAAAGACGCCGGAGACGGAAAGGAGAAATTATTATGAGTGAAGGGTGCAATCATGACTGCAAAAGCTGCAGTGCTGACTGCCAGAGCCGCCAGCCATCCAGCTTTTTAGAGCCGTTAAACCCACAGAGTACAGTAAAGAAGGTAATCGGCGTAGTGAGCGGAAAGGGAGGCGTGGGAAAGTCCCTTGTGACCTCACTGATGGCCTGCAAGATGCGGGCAAGAAACAACAGAGTCGGGATTCTGGATGCGGACATTACCGGACCGTCCATCCCGAAGGCCTTCGGTGTTCATGAGATGGTGAGGGTGACCGCTGACGAGCTGATGGTTCCCTGCGAGAGCCAGACGGGCATCCAGATGCTGTCCGCCAACCTGATCCTGGAGAATGAGACGGATCCTGTGATTTGGAGAGGCCCCATTGTGGCAGGCGTGATCAAACAGTTCTGGAAGGAGGCGCTGTGGAAGAATATCGACTATATGTTTGTGGATATGCCTCCGGGAACAGGGGATGTGCCGCTGACCGTCTTTCAGTCAATTCCCCTTGACGGAATCATCATTGTAACCTCTCCTCAGGATCTGGTTTCCATGATTGTGGCAAAGGCCGTCAACATGGCGAAGAAGATGAACGTGCCGATTATCGGTCTGGTGGAAAATATGAGCTATCTTGTCTGTCCTGACTGCGGAAAGAAGATTTCCGTGTTTGGAGAGAGCAGAATCGAGGAGGTAGCCAGTGAGTATCAGATTCCGGTGCTCGCCCAGCTGCCGATCGATCCGAAGATCGCAGACAGTGTGGATCAGGGTGTGGTAGAGTATGTGGAATCTCCATGGCTCGATCATGCAGCAGATGTGATTGAGAAGCTGTAAGCTGCAAATGGTTTGGCAGCCGTAAATTCTGCGTGAAAGAATAAAGAAAAATGCGGCTTCCGGCCGGACGGAACGGGAAGGTTCCATGTCTGTGCAGGGAGTCCGCATTTTTTCTTTTCCGTACTGCATTGAACATCTGGCAGAATATCAATAGAGCAAAGGCTCTCCCGGCCGGTGCAGTGCTATCTGCCGTTTTCAGTTTCGCGCAGGAAGCGCTCCACATAAGCATTCTGAAGCTTTTTGAAAAGGTCAGAGGCCTTTCCGCCCACCGGCTGTCCCTCCAGCTCGCATGCGCGCAGCACCAGCTTGGTGGAGCTGGAAACGATGATCTCGTCAGCCTCCAGAAGCTCCTTCATGGTGAATGGAGTCTCGTCCACCGGAATGCCCAGGCGCCTGCACTCCTGAATCAGATGCATTCTGGAAATGCCGGGAAGGATGTAGTGGTCGGTAGGATGGGTGATGAAAACGCCGTCCTTTAAAATGGAGACATTGCTGTGGGCGCACTCGGTTACAATGTCGCCGCGGTGGAACACACATTCATCGCAGCCTGCCTCGCGGGCCTTCTCGGCGGCCATAACATTGGGAAGCAGGTTGAGTGTCTTGATATTGCAGTGGAGGAAACGTGTATCCTCTGTAGACACCAGCTTCAGAACATGATCCGGATCCGCCTTCTTTCCGGGCTTCATGGTAATCCAGAGATTTGGTTTTACGGAGGCGTCGGGGAATACATGATTTCTGATGGCAGTGCCTCTGGTGAGCTGCCAGTAGACCAGAATCTCAGAATCATCCATCTTGCCGAGCATGGAATAGAGAATGTCGGTCAGCTCCTCTCTCGTGTAGGGAACTGTCATCTTGATCAGTGCGGCGCTGTTGTAGAATCGGTTTAAGTGATCCTCAAGGGCAAAGATTTTCCCATTTCTGGCCAGGGTCGCTTCATAGACGCCGTCGCCGAAGTATCCGGCGCGGTCGTTCATAGGTACGGTCATCTCTTCCAGAGGGCCGAAGGCACCGTTGTAGTAACCTAAGTTTTTCATAATAAACCTCCAATCCGATGTAAAATATCTACTGCTAAGCATACCATTAAAGGGATAGTTTGTAAACCGCTCAGCGCGAGGGAACCCGGCTAAAATGAAAAAATACAGAACCTGTGCCGGAGAGCATATGGGAACTGCGGCAGACGGTGCCCGCCGGATAGGAAAGAAACGAACTTCAGGGAAAATTAATGAAAGTTTCATTGTCTCCGAACGGTTTTTCGGCTATAATAGACAGAGATAATGCGGAAAACACCGGCAATCCGGCTGTGCCGCAGCAGACAGAATGACAAACCAGAGGTGTGTGATATGAGTTTTAACCAGAATCCGAACAGTGAGCTGAGCCAGTCAGTTGTGATTGGTCCAAGTGAGGTGGAGGTTCCGGAAAGCCTGATCGGCGAGGCCATTGAATTTCGAAATGAAATGATGAAATACTCCTGTGCAATCCGTGAACTGAAGACAAAGCTGGAGGTACTCAACGACGAGCTGTCAGTCAGGAACCAGAGAAACCCCATAGAGATGATTAAGTCCAGAGTCAAAAGGCCGGAGAGCATTTTCGGGAAGCTCAGACGCAGAGGACTGCCTCTGACTGTGGAGTCCATGACGCAAAATCTTGATGACATTGCAGGAGTCCGCGTGATCTGTTCTTTTATTGACGATATTTACGATGTGAGCCGTATGCTGGCGAGACAGGATGATGTGAGAGTGGTTGCCATTAAGGATTACATCAGAAGCCCCAAGGTAAACGGATACAGGAGCTACCACATGATTGTGGAGGTTCCGGTTTTCTTTTCAAACTGTAAGCAGTATATCAGGGCAGAGGTTCAGATTCGCACGATAGCCATGGATTTCTGGGCCAGCCTTGACCACCAGCTCAAGTATAAAAAAGAGATGACCGAGGAGGAGGCGGCAGAGATCGGGGAAGATCTGAGAAAGTGTGCGGAAGTCATTGCCGGGACAGACTGGAAGATGCTGGAGATTCGGAGAAAAATTGAGGACCGGGAGCAGATGAAGGAGTTCGATATCAACAAAGGCAGGGAAAAGGCGGTGTAGAGCCGGCCGGTTTGAATATTTCACAAATAAGAAAGAACTGTTTTCGGGACAGATGCCAGAGATGGCTCTGTCCCATTTTTGGTGTGCCCGGCGGGCACACGTTCTAACGGGTGAAAGTCCCCGACCCGCCCGGCAGTGGGAAGGGTGCAGCCAATGGCAAAGGCGTCATCGCGAGGT
>NZ_QUJI01000021.1:25501-56526 GCF_003480545.1 Clostridium sp. AM29-11AC | reverse complement strand
CCAACTCGCAAAGGGCTGGAGTAATTTTAAATTTTACCGCACTATTATTTGGCGCTTACCTGACAGCGCCGGATCTTCCCCTTCCCCTGAACACAAAAAGCCCCACCGGTGGGAACTCTTCCTCTGCCGGTGGGGAACTTTTTTGCGCCTGCATTTCCTGCCTGCGCTTTTTCATTTTTTCCTGGGTCTTCCGTGCGATTCCAGTGCAGAAGTCTCAGCTTATCTTTTGTAGTCTCTCTTATTTACAGAAAGTTATTTTCTCATCTCAAGCACATCTGCAAAGGCCTGGATAGCTGTGCGGGCCTGTCCGAAGTCGCGCATCTGCTGATCGATTCCCAGCTTGATGTGAGGAATATCTGCATCATTTAATGCTTTCTTCAGGTATGGATACTCCATCTCCTCCGGATCGCAGAACTGCTGCATAAACAGTACCAGACCCTGAGCGCCGCTCTCCTTAACCAGGTTAGCAACGAACTCACCGCGGCGGTTCTCGCTGGACTTTGGATCGTACAGAAGAACATCGTAGTCAATGTTTGCAAACTGATGTGCAAGTGCCATCATCGGATCAGCATCCTCAGGTACATCGGTGCGGAAGGAACGTGTCTCGTGAGCCACATCATCTGCAGCGATGGCGATGTTGTTCTCCTCAAAGGCTGCCAGCAGAGCCGGGTTGTCGCAGATGATACCGGAGGTAACCACCTTTGTACCCTGCCAGTCACAGACTGGAAGCTTCTCAAGCTCAGCATTTAACTCATTTAACTTAGCTGTGTACTCGTCCTTTAACATGAAGTGGAAGGCCTTTAATACAGCAGATCTCTTGGTTGGAGTGATCACATCGCAGTGGTCGGAAGCCAGCTTCACGAATTTGCGGCGTGCTGCACGGCTCTCGTTGTAAACCTTGATGGCATTCTTGATGTCATCGTTTGTGATCTCTCTGCCTGCAATCTTCTCCAGCTCTTTCTTAACGTGTGTGTACTGATCCACTGTGAACTGAAGGCCGAAGTCCTCAAAACGGTTCTGCGGATGAGCTAAGAAGATAACGGACATCTTGTCACCCATAGCTACACGGAAGTTCTGGCTCATCGGGCGCAGAGTGTCGCAGATAGTTGGAGTGATGATTCCGTCAAGGCCGTCCATAGTTCCGTCAAGGAGCATCTCAAGAGCTAACTGAGCGATTGTGCAGTAGAAGGTAGCACAGTACTCTTTCGCACGGCTGATAGTCTTGTTGTTGGAACCCCAGATTCCCATGGGAACGATTCCGGCTGCGTAAACAAGCTCTTCCGGAGCGTAATATGGCAGAACGCCAACTACCTTTTTCCCCTGAGCTTTATATTCAGCAAGCTGCTGCTTTGGTGTGGCAGCTTTTACTTTAAATTCATCTAATAATGCGTTGATACTCATTTGACTATGCCTCCTTTGCCTGCTTGTTTGCTTCCATTGCCTCTACCAGACCCTGTACTCTTGTCTCGTACTGTGCGGCATTGAAGTTACGCGGATCGGCCTGGTCTCCATCGAATCCTGCACATGGAACACCCAGATCGGCTGTGAAGCGGCGCTGCATCTCTGCCATATAACCGGACCATGGCTTGCAGCTTCTGTTGTAGTGAACAAGAACGCCGTCTACCTTGTTGTCGCGGCAGATGCCCTCACGCCAGTCAACACCCTGCTCGATGCAGACAGAGTTCGGAGCCTTGTAGTAAGCGCGGGCCATCTCGTCCAGTCCGTCGTAAACGAATCCGAATGCAGGTGCATATACTACGGCTGTTACGTTTACACCGTTTGCCTTCAGAGGCTTAAACAGTGCAGGCAGCTTCGGCCAGCATGGAATACCCTCGAACATTACACGGTACTTCTCCGGGAATGGAGTGGTTGTCTCACCCTTCTTAACTGTCTCCTCCAGGTCTCTTGCAAGAAGCTCAAATGCCTCTGCTGTCTCAACGCGGGCACGTGCTGTAACTACGTCTGCCATATGGTTGAACAGGTCGAAACCGCTGTATGGAGCCGGCTTGTACTGTAAGTAATCACATACCTTTAACCATGCCTTAGCTGTACGGTTTGCGTTTGCACAGGCCTCCTCGAACTTCTTCTCGTCGAACTTCTTGCCTGTCAGCTCCTCCAGCTGCTTGATAGCCTTGTCAAACTGTGCGCGCACATATTTTACATTCTCGTCTGCTACGTGAACGTCATTGTTGTAAGGAATATCTACCATGATCAGCGGGATATTGCACATACGGGCAATATTCTCATACCACTTTGTCATGCAGTTGCAGATATTGTTGCAGCAGAGCACGAAGTCCGGCTGCGGAATACGCATCTGGCGGATTGGGGAGATGGCTTCAAGACGTCTCTCCTTCTCCGGTCCGTCCGGCAGCTTCTCAATCTCAAGAATGTTGTCCAGCTGCAGGTATGGAGTCTGTGTCTTCGGATCCTTTAATGGCTTTCCGTCCTCACCCATCACTACGTTTCCGTCAGCATCCTTTAATGGCTTTCCTGTGCTCGGATCGATAATATACTCGCCTGTCTCAGGATCGTATTTGCGGGATACGCGGACGCCGGCTGCATAGGCAAGGCTGATACGGGCATATCCGCAGATATCGTTGTCATATCCCAGATCCTCTGCCGCCTGGCACATCATCTCGCCGTAACGGTTTGCAGCAATACCTGCTGCCTGGTTCTCAGGATACATAACATTCAGATCAAATGCCGCAGCAAGCTCGCACGGGAATTTGGAAGAGGACCATCCAACTAACTCCCCTCTTGCTTTGGCCTCGCGCGCCTCTTTGTGAACATCGTCAACTACCTTGCGGAGGGCGAGTACGCCTGGACTAACTTGTTTTGCCATAATAATTATCCTCCAATCTTTCTGTAAGATTTATTTCTGACGGCTGGCTGCCTGGTACGCAAAAAGCGCAGCACCCAGCGCGCCGTTATACTGTGTCAGCGGGGAAATGTGGATCTCGCAGCCCAGCTCCTTCTGAAGAGCGGAGACAACGCCGCTGTTCTGAGCAACACCGCCTGTCATAACCACATCCGGAACTACCCCGATTCTGTGTGCAAGTCCCGTAACCCGGTGTGCCACTGATTTGTGGATACCGTTGATAATATCGCACTTGTCTGTTCCCATGGCGAGCTGGCTGATAACCTCGCTCTCCGCGAAAACCGTACAGGTAGAGCTGATGCCTACCTCCTTTGTAGACATAGCGCCCAGTCTTCCCAGATCCTGAACCTTAACCTCCAGAACCTTTGCCATAACATCCAGAAAACGGCCGGTTCCGGCTGCACACTTGTCGTTCATCTGGAAATTAGTCATGGCGCCGTTGTCAATGTGAAGCACCTTCACATCCTGCCCGCCGATATCAATGACGGTATGGACATTTGGAAACAGGAAGGATGCACCCTTTGCGTGGCAGGAAAGCTCGCTCATCTGCTTTTTGGCGATTCCCAGGAGGGAATTGCGGCCATAGCCGGTTGCCAGTGTGTAGTCAAGCTGCTCCTGTGTCATATCCGCATCCCTGAGGACTTCCTCAATAGCGCGGGCCGGACCGCTTGTGCCTGTTCCCACATCCACCAGGGATTTTCCGACAATTTCCTTTCCGTCCTTTAAGATAATGCATTTCGACGCAGTGGAACCCACATCGATACCCATTGTGTAAATTGCCATAATGACCTCCGTATAGAAAGGAATGTCAAACGGATTCCTGACATCCCCACTTAATCTCTTACATCATTTTTCTACATCGTTTTAAGTATATCATATACAGCATAAAAAAGCCAAAACAATTTGGCCAAACATACATAAAAGTATTCATATAACTGTGATCTGGTATTATTTATAGGCTCCGCATTCAGGCGCATAAATGTCTCTAACCACGACAAGTCAGGCAAAGGTTCCAGTGCCTTTGCCCGACTTATCGTGCTATCCTATCATTTATGCGCCTGTATGGCTAATTTTTATGCTTTTTCTTTTACTATCATTATTTGGGACACTCAAACGTTTTGGAACGTCCCCTGTCTCTTTTGCTGTCTGGCCGGACCGTCTGGCAAAAAGCAGTCCGGCCCTACGGCTGAATTATTTCTTAAATGTCTCGAACTCGCGGATTGCCCTTGGAGTAATCATCTGATGGAATGGGCAGATGGACTGCGGGTTCTGGTATGCTGCCTCTGTGAAGGCCTGGATGTATGGACGGATGTCTGTCATGTCAACGATCTCGTCTACCATTCCCTTCTCTGTGCAGTATTTTGGACGGGACTTGTCTGTGTACATCTGAATCATATCGTTCATCTTGTCGATGATTGGCTGAAGCGGCTCTCCTGCCTTCTTAGCCTTAACGAGCTTTCTGGAGTACATAGCGTTTGCTGCTGTCTCGCCTGGCATTACGTAATACTCACATGCACCTGTACCGATGGAGAATACGTTTGTGTTGTTGCCCTGTGGTCCGCCGAGAACGTAGTGAGCAGCAGCGCTGGCCTTACGGATGGTTACCTCTAAGGACGGCAGCTTGGAGTTCTCGATGGAGTAGATTAAGGACTGTCCAAGACCAAGTAACTCAGCCTTCTCAGCCTCATCGCCTACGTCGATACCTGTTGTATCCTGCAGCCAGATTAACGGGATTCTGTCGCGTGCACAGAGTGTCACGAACTCGTTCATCTTAACTAAGCCCTGACGGTAGAGCTTTCCGCCGATACCTACAGAGTTCTGCTTGTACTCCGGATAGTTCATCAGAAGTCCCTGAACATTGGCGATAACACCTACTAAGAGGCCGTTTACCTTTGCGAGACCTGTGATCATCTCCGGGCCGTATCCCTTCTTGTACTCAGCAAACTCACTGTTGTCGAAGAGACGTGCGATAACCTCGTACATATCGTAAGGACGCTTCTGGTTCATCGGAACGATGCTGTACAGATCCTCTGCCGGGAACTGAGGAGCCTTTGGTGTGTCAACACGGAAGAACTCCAGGTTGTAAGCCGGAAGGTAGCTGATGTATTTCTTGATACCCTCGATTACGCCTAAATCGTTCTCATATACCTCGCGGAAGAATCCTGTCTCATCGTAGTGAATCGGCACGGAGCCTGGAGCCGGTACATGGTGCTTGCTGTTCTCGATCTGTGCATTGATGATCTGCTCTGCAGCCTCCTCATCAATGTATCCCTTCGGGTTCATACCGGAAAGAATACCAGCGCCTCCAACTGCCATGTTGGCATCCTGATGAGCGATCAGGATTGTCGGGGAAATGCTGTGGTATCCGCCGCCTGCAGGGTTTGTTCCGTAGATACCTACGATTACCGGAACGCCTAACTGGTTTAACTCAGAGTTGCGGAAGAATGGTGTACCGCCTCCGCGTCTGTTTGGATATACCTTATCCTGGTTCGGGAACTCAACACCGGAGCAGTTTAACAGGTATACAAGCGGTAAGTGAAGCATCTTAGCTGTGTCGGAAGCGCGAAGCAGATTGTCTGCCTGTCCCGGAACCCATGCTCCAGCCATTTTCTTGTTATCGGATGCTACAATGTAAACCCACTTTCCGTCTACGCGTCCAAGGCCGTTTACCACGTTTGTTGTTCCGAAACGGTTGCCCTCCGGATTGTAAAGGCTGTTTAACGGGCACCATGTTCCAGCGTCGATTAATGCATTGATACGCTGCATAGCGGATAACTGTCCGCGCTCATTTAACTTCTCCTCGGAAGTAATTCCGGCTGCAAGGGCTTTCTCGATGGAATCGTGAATGTCCTTCTCAACAGCCTTTAAGCTCTCTTCATTTTCTGGATTCGGATTAACCAGATCTTTACCGATTGTAGGCATGTTCTGGAAATATCCTGGCATAGAATACATGTTCATTTTGAATCTCCTATTCTTTACTTTGAAAAATGAAACTATAACAAAAAGTGAAAATCAACAGCGGCACGGTCTTCCGAAACGGAAGGCCATGCCGGAAAATGCTGTCTGGTGTAATTTTCACCTCAGTATCCTGTTTTCAGATCCTTCTGGCTTATTTTGCCTCCGGCTCCTCCTTCGGAACCTGGATAAATGCCTGACCTGGATCGATCTCCTCACGGATCATCTTGATTACCTCAGGAGACGGAGGATCCAGCTTCACTGCTCTGGATACATCCAGATCGAAACCTGTGTTCTCGATGATATCCTCCGGTGAGGATGTCTCATAGTATCCTGCAAGGTACATTCTCTTTGTATCCTTGTCAAACTTTAAGATACCGCGGTCTGTAACGACTGCCAGAGGTCCTCTGTTGCCCGGAAGGCCGAGTCTCTCACGTCCGCCAGGGCCGTCGATCCAGCCTGGGCTTGTAACGTAGTCAATCTTCTGCATGAATCTTCTCTTCTCATGCTGAATCATGATGATTGTGTTGTTGAAGGTAGCAATAGCGTTTGCACCGCCGGAACCTGTGAAACGTGTCTTCGGATTGTGGTAATCTCCGATACAGGTGGAGTTTACGTTTCCGTATGGGTCGATCTGAGCGCCGCCGATGAAAGCGATGATACGATCGTTGTTGTGCAGCCAGTCGTTTGTCTCAAATCCGATGAAACGGATGTTCGGCCACTGGCATCCGCAGTGTGCCATAAAACGAAGGTCGCCTACAGAACGCGGAACCTCAATCGGAGAGCAGTCCATAAGACCGGACTCAACGATTAAGTTGCACTTAGGAGCGAAAAGCCTCTTGGCAACAGAAGCGCCGATTAACGGAAGACCGGTACCTACGATTGCGATGTTGTCATCTGTGATCTGCTGTGCAAGCGTAATAGCCTGCATCTCTTTGTTTGTATACTTTGTGTAGTCAGCCATGATTAATCCTCCTTGCTTACATCTGTTGCATATCCAAAGCCATCAGATACTTTTAACTTAAGGAGACGATTTACACCGATCTTCTCAAGGAACTCTTCATTGTCTTTCACGTCGTAAACGTACTCTTTTAAGAATGCCTTGAAATCCTCCTCTGTCTTGCTGGCTGCGCCATAAGCCTTCAGGAAGCTGTTGTCATAATCATAGTAGCCGTAGCACTGTGTCGGGTATGCGCCGTAAGGAGCAACGCAGACAGCGTCAACTGCGAAGCACGGAATCTTTGTAAGGGTTGGATCTCTGCGGATCACTTCGTTGCTTACCAGCTCCTCACATGTAACGATAACCTTCTTAGCTGCAACAGCAATATCTACATCGTGGAACTCGTCGCCGAGCAGAATGCAGGTTCCGTCAGGTGAAGCCTTCTGTACGTGGATGATTGCTGTATCCAGCTGCGGAACTGGAAGGCATACGGTCTTCTCACCTGGGTTAAATGGGTTGTCCATGTACACAAATTTGTCGTTCGGCAGCTTGTCGATAGTCTGGCGCACTTCCTTTGTGATTCCCCACTCATCAACCAGTCCGGAACCGATCATAAAACGTACCGGTAAGAATGGAAGACCTAAGGAAGCAGCGTGAAGCATGTACATGATGGCATCCTGGGAGTAGTCCTCATAGATCAGCTCGCCGGCCTCGATTTTTTTGCGGAAACGACGGGAAACGTTGGTAACACCGGAGTCAGCTGTATAGCAGTTGATGTACGCTTTTACGCGATCCTCTCCAATCAGCATATCCCAGTCAGATCCGGCAGGACCTGCATATGCGATGAAGTCTTTCTTGCCCTGGCGCAGAATCTCGCGAACAGCAGCCATAGGTTTCTTGTTTGTTGTAAAGCCGCCGAAGGAGATAGCGTCGCCATCTTCAACAAACTTTGCAACTGCCTCTTGTAATGTCATTACTTTATTAGCCACAATAAAGCCTCCTTTATAATTTTTTGGTAAACACCATTGTTACCTTATGTATGGATAACCGTTCGGAATGCCGCGCCGTAAATTACAGCGCGGCGTCCTGAGCGTCATCTTCCTAATCAATCTTTTACTTGAAAATCAGCATGAAGAAGCCGGCTGCAACTGCAGAGCCGATAACTCCGGCTACGTTCGGTCCCATAGCATGCATTAACAGGAAGTTTGTCGGATTTTCCTTAGAACCTACTGTCTGGGATACACGGGCTGCCATCGGAACAGCAGAAACACCTGCAGAACCAATTAACGGGTTGATCTTTCCGCCTGTCAGGAAGCAGAGCAGCTTTCCGAGAAGCACACCGCCCACTGTGGAGAAGCAGAAAGCGATAAGTCCCATAGCGACGATCGCCAGAGTCTGAGGACGAAGGAAAATCTCTCCGTTTGCTGTAGCGCCTACGGTAGTTCCCAGCATGATTGTTACGATGTTGCACAGAGCGTTCTGAGCTGTGTCAGACAGACGCTCTACCACGCCGGACTCACGGAACAGGTTTCCAAGCATCAGCATACCGAGAAGCGGTGCAACGGACGGGAGCAGTAAGGAGCAGAATAATACTACGAAAACCGGGAATACTACCTTCTCCACCTTGCTCACCTTGCGAAGCTGCTTCATCACGATAGCGCGCTCCTTCTTTGTTGTGAGAAGCTTCATAATCGGCGGCTGAATCATAGGAATCAGCGCCATGTAGGAATAAGCGGCAACCGCAATCGGCGCAACCAGATCCGGTGCCAGGTTGTTTGCGATATAGATAGCTGTCGGACCGTCAGCTCCTCCGATGATGCCGATAGCTGCGGCCTCACCTACTGTAAAGAGGCCGGTTGCATTCGCCAGCATGAATGCGATGTAAATACCAAACTGTGCGGCAGCTCCCAGAAGAAGGCTGACCGGATTGGCAATCAGCGGACCAAAGTCTGTCATCGCTCCTACGCAGAGGAAGATCAGACAGGGGAACAGGCTGGACTTTACTCCGCCGTACATGATTCGGAGCACGCCCTGAGTATACCAGGGTTCTGACTCCTTCATCAGATCTGCTAATGGCAGGTTTGCAAGGAACATACCAAAGGCAATCGGAAGGAGCAGCAGCGGCTCAAACTGCTTTTTAATAGCAAGATATAAGAGGATAAAGGAAACAACGAACATTACGCAGTTCTGCCAGGTAAGTGCTGCAAAACCGGACTGTGCCAGCATTTCCTTTAAAATTTCAAAAAAGTTCATCACGTACCTCCTAGTTCAGGATAACCATAGCGGCTCCCGTGTCCACAGTATCGCCTGTATTTACCAGAACCTGGCTTACTGTGCCGTCTGCCGGAGCAACAATCTCAGTTTCCATCTTCATAGCTTCCATGATTACTAACGGCTCTCCAAATTTGACAGCCTGTCCTACAGAGGTCTTAACAGTGAGAATCTTTCCTGGCATTGGAGCCTCCACTGTAGTTCCGCCTGCTGCTGCCGGAGCTGGTGCTGCTGCAGGTGCTGGTGCTGCTGCAGGTGCTGGTGCTGCTGCAGGTGCTGCTGCCGGAGCCGGGGCTGGTGCCGCCGGTCTTGCCGCATGTGTGGCAGCCAGAACAGGCGCCTTGGGAGCTGCTGCTCCATTGCGATCCAGAGATTTGTAGGCATCTACCTTTTCCACCTCAACCTCGTATCTTTTTCCGTTAATCGTAGCTACATACTTCATAATCAGATTTCATCCTTTCACTTACGAACTGTTTTACTAATTCAGAGATACAAGGGCTGCACCTGTTTCTACCATATCACCGCTCTTAACAAGAACAGAAGCAACCGTACCGTCTGCCGGGGCAACAATCTCTGTCTCCATCTTCATCGCTTCCATTGTCAGCACAACCTGGCCGTAGGATACTGCCTGACCTGGATTTACCTTTACATCCAGAATTTTTCCTGGCATCGGAGCTTCGATTGTAGTTGCTCCTGCTGCTGGAGCCGGAGCTGGTGCCGCTGCAGGTGTTGGGGCTGGAGCCGGGGCAGGTGCAGGAGCCGGGGCAGGTGCAGGAGCCGGGGCAGGTGCTGGGGCTGGAGCCGGGGCAGGTGCTGGGGCTGGAGCCGGTGTTGGAACTGGGGCTGGGGCTGCCGCTGCAGCCTCACTTAAAACAACCAGCGCTGCGCCTGTCTCTACCATATCGCCGCCCTTAACAAGAATAGATGTTACGATTCCGTCAGCCGGAGCCACAATCTCTGTCTCCATCTTCATCGCTTCCATTGTCATGATCACCTGACCGTAGGACACTGCCTGGCCTGGAGTCACTCTGATATCCAGAACCTTTCCTGGCATTGGAGCCTCTACATTTGTGCTCTTACCCGTCGGAGCCGGAGCTGCTGCAGGTGCTGGTGCTGCTGCTGGGGCAGCTGCCTGAACAGGTGCCGGAGCTGCTGCTGGGGCCGGAGCCGCTGCAGGCGCCTCGCCGTAGCGCGGAATCGGGCTGTACTCAGCTACTCTCTCGAGTTCCACTTCATACTGTTTTCCATTAAGTGTGGCTGTGTATTTCATTGTTGAACCTTCCTTTCATTCCCAAATAGTGAACCTTTTCAATTAATTTTCTGGCCGGTTTTCTGTGAAAACCCTTTCTCTCAAAAGACGTACCATGAAATCCGTCACTTCTTAATTGATCTCCCTGACGTTCACAATTTTAAACTGTTCTGGCGGCAAATCCAGATCTACACCGATGGTAGCCATAAGCACTGCCAGCGTCTCCTTGTCAGCTTCATCGGAAACGGCTGTCTGCTGAACCGGAGCCGCTGCCGGCTTCTTCGCCTCATCCTTGATAATTAAGCGCAGAATCTTTGAAATAAAGATAATCGCCAGAGCAAGGGCAATCAATGTAACAAATACAACGGAAAGCCCAAGCGCAGAAACTACGATAGACTCTGGAAAGCTCATGGTTGACTGAGTCCACATACTCCTTTGCACCTCCTTTTATAGTCAGAGCTGTTCCTGACAGCTCTGCAATGTTTTGTGAAAAATTATGTAAGCAAAATCTCTCCGCCACATATTTCACATTATGGAACGCATTCCATTTTTTAATGATAAAAAATCGAGGGAATAACCCCTCTTATTCCTTCACAAACAAAACCCCGTTCCTGGAATTTTATTTAACTAAATTATAACAGTGGCGGCCTGAAATGTCAACGGATGCTTTCATAAATTTTGCACAATAACTCATATTTCGCCGCCTCTTTTCTCCAGCAATCACGCTGTTTTTACCGTTTTACTGTCCTGCTTTTTTCCAGAAAATTACATAAAAATCCCTTTCGTCTGCAAAAGACGCACATACAGCTCAAATTCTGGCTTCTTTTTTCATTTCTCCCTATTTTAATTGTATATTTTGGCTCATTTTGTTTTTAAAAACATTCCTGCCTGAACCTTGTCTGAATTTGTCAGCTTTTCAGGTTTTCGCGCGCCTGAAGCCTGCACACTTTCAAAAAACAACCGGCCGCCAGGCAGAGAATCCATTTTTGCCAATTCTTCTGCCCGGCGGCCGTTTTCATCTATCTTTTTCACCTATCTGAGACTTCTGAAGTCTTCTTCTTTTTACTGCAGCTGATATAGTCTCCGGGTAAAATCGCAGCGCAGTCTCTCTTTGAGCACACTGCAGATGTCTGCAGGTCTGACCTGCCGGATTTTCCCTTCCGCATTATTTTCCTAATTTAAAGGAGCTCTTCAGAGATACAATCCTGTTAAACACAGGCTTCTCCGGCGTGCTGTCCTTGCAGTCCACACAGAAATAGCCGTTGCGCACAAACTGGAAGCTGTCATAGGCCTTTGCATCCTTTAAGGAAGGCTCTACATAGCACTCCTTTAATACAGTCAGGGAGTTGGGGTTCAGGTTCAGGGTTCCGTCTGCATTCAGCTTGCCCTTCTCCTCATCCACGAGATTTTCATAGAGACGGCACTCTGCCTTGAGGGCAGTCTCCTTTGCCACCCAGTGAATCGTTCCTTTTACCTTTCTGCCGTCCGGCGCGTTTCCGCCCTTTGTCTGCGGATCATAGGTACAGTGAACAACCGTCACATTTCCATTCTCATCCTTCTCACAGCCGGTGCAGGTGACAAAGTAGGCATTCATCAGGCGCACCTCATTGCCCGGATAGAGGCGGAAATATTTTTTCGGCGGCTCCTCCATAAAATCCTCACGCTCAATGTAGAGCTCACGGCCAAAGGGCACAATGCGATCGCCCAGCTCAGGATTTTCCAGATTGCACGGCGCGGAAAGCTCTTCCATCTGTCCCTCCGGGTAATTGTCAATAACCAGCTTCACCGGATCGAGAACTGCCATCACTCTGGCTTTCTTCAGCTTCAGATCTTCCCTGACACAGTATTCCAGCATGGCGTAATCGATGGAGCTGTCCGCCTTGGAAACGCCTGCCAGCTCCACAAACTTTCTGATGGATTCCGGCGTAAAGCCTCTCCTTCTGAGAGCCGCTATGGAAACCAGCCGCGGATCATCCCAGCCGTCCACAATCTTATCCTCAACCAGCTTCTTAATATAGCGCTTTCCTGTGATCACATTGGTCAGATACATTTTTGCAAACTCGATCTGGCGGGGCGGATTCTCAAATTCGCATTCTCTTACCACCCAGTCATAAAGCGGGCGGTGATCTTCAAACTCCAGGGTACAGATCGAGTGTGTAATATGCTCGATAGCATCCTCAATCGGATGGGCAAAATCATACATCGGGTAAATACACCACTTATCCCCTGTATTGTGGTGGGACATGTGGGCAACGCGGTAGATAACCGGGTCTCTCATGTTGATATTGGGAGATGCCATGTCAATCTTGGCGCGCAGAACCTTCTCCCCATCCTTGTACATGCCGTTTTTCATATTTTCAAAGAGCTGCAGGTTTTCTTCGATGCTTCTGTTCCTGTAGGGGCTCTCCTTGCCGGGGTTATTGAAGTCGCCGCGGTACTCGCGAATCTCGTCGGCGCTCAGATCGCATACAAACGCCTTTCCCTTTTTAATAAGAAGAACTGCGCACTCGTACATCTGCTCAAAATAATCGGAGGCAAAGAACAGCCTGTCCTCAAAATCAGCTCCCAGCCACTTTACATCCTCAATGATGGACTGGACAAATTCCGTCTTTTCCTTTGTCGGGTTCGTGTCATCAAAGCGCAGATTGAATTTGCCATTGTATTCCTTGGCCAGCCCCGAATTCAGGATGATGGACTTGGCATGTCCAATATGAAGATACCCGTTCGGTTCCGGTGGAAATCTGGTCTGGACATGGTTGTAAACACCTTCAGCCAAATCTTTCTCAATCTCTCTCTCGATAAAGTTTTTCGAAACGGTTTCCTTCTCTTCCGCTTCGGCAACTGTTTTTGTGTTTTCTTCCATCTCATTTCCTCCGTTATTCTCTTGTTCATAAATACTTAGATTTTATAATACCATAAATTAATGTCCCTAGCAAGTTTTAATCACCGTGCCGGGCTGCCTTCCCGCCTACATGAATAAAAACCTGCAAAACTGCAATGATATAATTATATTAAGGAAGAAACTGCATTTTTCTCTTCCCTTCCCACAGCTTTTGTGATATTATTAACAATAGAGTTAGCCTTGACTCACTCGTTTGTGAAAACAGAGAGGATTTAAGGTCTGACTGCATCTGCAAACATCTGTATGATTTCTGACAGGAGGTACCCTTATGAAACATGACAACCGGAAAATTGCCCTGATTGGTACTGGAATGGTGGGGATGAGCTACGCTTACTCCCTGCTCAATCAGAACGTGTGTGATGAACTGGTTTTAATTGACGTAAACAAGAAGCGCGCCATGGGCGAGGCTATGGACTTAAACCACGGGCTGGCTTTTTCCAGCTCTAATATGAAAATCTACGCCGGAAGCTACGATGACTGCACGGATGCGGATATTGTGGTTATCTGCGCAGGCGTTGCCCAAAAGCCGGGCGAAACAAGGCTTGATCTTTTAAAGAGAAACACGGAGGTGTTCCAGTCTATCATTGAGCCAGTGACAGCCTCGGGCTTTAACGGAATCTTCCTCGTAGCCACAAATCCGGTGGACATTATGACGAAAATCACCTGCACCCTGTCCGGCTTTAACCCGAGGCGTGTCCTGGGTACGGGAACCACCCTCGACACCGCCCGCCTGCGCTACCTTCTCGGCGATTACCTGAAGGTTGATCCGAGAAATGTTCACGCCTATGTCATGGGCGAGCACGGGGATTCTGAGTTTGTGCCCTGGAGCCAGGCCATGGTTGCCACCAAGTCCATCCGGGAGATGGTCAATGAATCCCATGGTTCCATCTGCGAGCAGGATATGGAGCAGATTTCCGAGGAGGTGAGGACAGCCGCCTACAAGATTATCGAGGCAAAAAATGCAACCTACTACGGGATCGGCATGGCCCTCACGCGCATTACCAAAGCTGTGCTGGGGAATGAAAACAGCGTTATGACCGTTTCCGCCATGCTGCGGGGCGAGTACGGACAGAACGGCATCTTTGTCGGTGTCCCCTGCATCATCAATCAGAACGGAATCCAGAGAGTGCTGCCCCTTACCCTGGAAGAGGAGGAGCTGGAAAAATTAAACAATTCCTGCCAGGTTTTAAGGGAGTGCTACAGGGAGCTGGGGCTGGAGTAAATAAGACAGCCATGGCCGCCAGGGTCTCTCTGGCCGTTTAGGAAAAAAGATGCAGGGAGCCGTCTTTCTGAAAATTCGGCTCCCTGCATCTTTTTTTGCCTTTCCCGTCCTATCTCAAATTTCCTAGTTTGCCTGAATCCAGGCCCCGTCTGCCCCGACCTGATAACCGTCCGGCGTCGTGGTGTTTGACAGCATGGCCCCTGACGAGTCACAGTAATACCACTTTCCGTTCCAGTCAATCCAGCCTGTCTTCATATAGCCGGTTCCGTCGAAGAAATACCACTTGTCTCCTATGTACTGCCAATTATTTACTGTGTAGCTTCCATCTGCATTCCTGTACCACCAGCCTGTAGTATCCTGAATCCACACAGCCGCACTTTTTCCTGCACTTAAGGCCGCTGCCTTCTCAGCATTTACCGTCCAGACCGGTGAATTGTGCCATTCTCCCTTCTGGGAGCCGTGGACACCGCGGACGCGGAATTTATGGTCTCCGGCCGCTGTGAAGTATGGAGAAAGATCGTATTTAATATCTGCTGTGGACAGAAGAGGGGAGACTACGGTGCTTCCTCTGTAAAGGCGGATCTCGTAGCTCTCTGCATCGTAGCCGCCGTTCCAGGATGCCGCTGCGCTGTTCTGATCCCAGCTCAGATCCTCCAAATCCAGTTCATACTCATTGTCATCCTCAAGGCCATCCATGGTAAAGGATACAATAAGGGTCCGGCTTCCGCTCCTCTTGGCTGAGGTAACCTCTCCCTTTACCCCCTTTACCTTCACCTTCTTTTCGGAAAATCCGGAGTTAAAAATATAGTCGTCCTCAGCCTCCAGAGTGATTTTGAGTTCGGGCTGATCGCCTTCCTCCCAGTCGTTTTCCGGCTCATTCTCCACTTCCACTGTATCCACATAATATTTATCTGAATCTGTGGAGCCATCTACCTCGCTGTCGCTGTCCCCGACTGTGATGGCTGAATCCAGCTCGATGGTTACGGACGTAATCTTGGAAGCGGCAAACGCTGTCACCGGCATGGCAGCTGCCAGCCCCGCGCACACTGCCGGAAGGAGTACTTTTTTCCAATGTGTCATAAGAAATACCTCCTGAATGTATTATTTCTCTGTCTGTACCTTATTTTACCATGTATCCGCCATGAGGGAAAGCTCCTTTTAGATGAGGAAAGTTCCTTATAGAAATCAGACACACTGAAACTGAACTGAGGAGAACCTGTGCCGAGTCCGACGGTTCAGGACCGTCTCTCTTTTTGAATTTCCATACAGAAAAACTGCAGAGCGGACAGCCCTGCAGTTTTTCTGTATCTCTCTGTAAGATTTTTCGCTTCCTAGAATATAGTTCCGATAGACAGGAACAGCGGCGCGAACACCAGTGAAACGATTGTCATCAGCTTGATCAGGATATTGATGGAAGGTCCTGAAGTATCCTTAAACGGATCGCCCACCGTATCGCCCACAACGGCTGCCTTATGGGAAGGACTTCCCTTTCCGCCGTGAGTTCCGCTCTCTATATATTTCTTTGCGTTGTCCCACGCTCCTCCGGCATTGGCCATGAAAATCGCCATCAGAACGCCTGTAACCAGAGAACCTGCAAGAAGGCCGCCCAGTGCGTCTGTTCCAAGCAGGATTCCCATTGCGATCGGAACTGCCACGGAGATGATGCCGGGAACCAGCATCTCGTGGAGAGCTGCTGTGGTGGAAATTCCAACACAGGACGTATAGTCAGGACGGCTCTCGCCCTTTAAGATACTCGGATCCTCCCGGAACTGTCTTCTGACCTCCTCGATCATCTT
This sequence comes from Clostridium sp. AM29-11AC, assembly GCF_003480545.1. Classification (NCBI taxonomy): domain Bacteria; kingdom Bacillati; phylum Bacillota; class Clostridia; order Eubacteriales; family Clostridiaceae; genus Clostridium; species Clostridium sp. AM29-11AC. The sequence goes on along the minus strand of NZ_QUJI01000021.1, from coordinate 40,313 downwards.
ATAAGCCGCCTTGGACACCGATTCCATGGTGATGGCTGAGAAGAGGAAGGGCAGCATGCCTCCGATAAATAATCCGATGATAACCTTCGGATTTAAGATATCAATAGTCGTAAGATTTACTGCCTGGGCGTAGGACACAAACAGAGCCAGGGCTGTCAGGGCAGCGGAACCGATGGCAAAACCCTTTCCGATAGCCGCCGTTGTGTTGCCGACGCTGTCCAGCTTGTCTGTGATGTTTCTCACGCTTTCGTCCAGACCGGACATCTCTGCGATTCCGCCTGCATTGTCCGCGATAGGACCATAGGCGTCAACTGCAATAGTGCTTCCCGTGGTAGCCAGCATTCCCACTGCTGCCAGCGCGATTCCGTAGAGGCCTGCTGTGGAGTAGGCCACGATAATTCCCACTGCGATAAAGAGAATAGGTACTACTGTGGACTTCATGCCCACGGCAAGACCGGAGATAATGTTTGTAGCTGAACCGGTCTCTGACTGCTCTGCAATCTTCTTTACAGATTTATACTTGTCTGAGGTGTAAATCTCTGTGGCCTGTCCGATAATGAAGCCCACTAAAAGACCGGAAATCACAGCTGCCGCCTCATTCATGCGTCCGAAGAACTGGTTGCTGAGCACCAGGGACATAATAATTACAATGGCATATGCCACATAGCTTCCAAGATTCAGGGATTTCTGAGGATCTGTCCCCTCTTTCCCCTTTACAAAGAAAGTTCCGATTACGGAAGCGATTACTCCAAAGGCTGCCAGAACCAGAGGGAAGAATGCGCCCTCCGCCTGGTAAGCCACAACTCCCAGAGTCACTGCTGATACCAGAGAGCCTACATAAGACTCGAACAGATCGGCTCCCATTCCGGCCACATCGCCTACATTGTCGCCCACATTATCTGCAATAACTGCCGGGTTTCTCGGATCGTCCTCCGGAATTCCCACTTCAACCTTTCCTACCAGGTCAGCTCCCACATCGGCAGCCTTTGTGTAGATTCCGCCGCCTACACGGGCAAATAAGGCGATGGAGGATGCGCCAAGGCTGTAGCCTGTCAGCACGTTCACATCCTTTGTCACAAGATAAATCACGCTGGCGCCCAGAAGTCCCAGGCCGACTACGCACATTCCCATAACGGCTCCGCCTTTATAGGCGATGCCGAGGGCTTTTCCCATGCCGCCCTCTCTGGCGCCGTTAGCTGTGCGGACGTTGGCATCTGTGGCTACCTGCATGCCAATGTATCCTGCCATCGTAGAAAATGCCGCTCCCACTAAAAAGCAAACGGCAGTAATCCAGTTGCCGATTCCGATCCCAATCACCACAAAAAGGATCGCCACAAAAAATACGAGGATCTTATACTCCGCCCTCAGAAACGCCTGGGCGCCTTCCTTGATCGCCCCTGCAATCTCTCTCATTCGCTCATTTCCCGGAGCCTGCTTCCTGATCCCTGATGCCAGGATCAGCGCGAACAGAAGTGCCGCCACTCCCGCTGCCGGCGCAAGCCAAACCAATTCTTTCATTGCATTAACCTCCCTGAATTATCTTTTTCTGGCGAATCATTCCGAAATAACGCAGAAGTATTGCCGAAGCTCCTCTCCGTCTCACCTCCCTGCTCTCATACTGCTGTTTCGTCTGTCTGTACCAGCATACTCCATTTCCGCTTCTATCCCTGCAGATTTTCCGTTCAGTTCCTTATAAATAAACTTCCCGGCAGATTCCGTCCTTCGCCAAACGCTAAGCAGGCGGGTTCTCCTATGCTCTTCTCTTTTTCATAAGCTTCCCGCTGCTTCCTGCACGGGGATGCCTCCGGCTCAAACAGGTGTACGCTGTCCTGCTCTTTGGCGCCGGTTTTTATCCTCAGTGCTGATTCTGCGGAAAAGGACAACCGTTTTCCGCAATGCCTTCTGCCCGGCAGGGCTTTTTATTTCGTCGGAAATTTGACAAATTTCTGACGAAATAAAAAAATGCAAGTTCTCTATAACAACCTGCATCACTATGATAAATATAATACTATATCACCTGTCCTGTCGTCAATATGACTGATAATAATTTAACATTATTTTTTATTCACCACTTCATTAATTATCCGATATAAACCAATTATTCCGTTTTTACTCCCAACTCTGTAACTCTCTTCTGTTCTCTCCTGTCCCGCTAATTCTTCGTTAATCTTATTTTTTCCCGATTGAAACACTGTTCTTTTTTTAGTACAATAGGATTAGTCTGCAAAGACGCCGGAAGGGCATAATGATGACAGGGCATGATTAAGACAGCCTGTTCCGGTCAAAATAATTAGGAAAAGGAGCGACATTTTGTGGACAATCTACCTGGGCTACTGCTGATTCAGGCAGGGCTGATTCTTCTCAATGCATTTTTTGCCGCAACAGAGATTGCGGTCATCTCGCTGAACACGGCGAAGCTGAAAAAACAGCAGGAGGCAGGCGACCGTATGGCCGGACGCCTTTTGAAAATGGCAGAGGAGCCTGCTGGCTTTCTCTCCACCATCCAGATCGGAATTACGCTGGCAGGCTTCCTCGGAAGCGCCTTCGCGGCTGATAACTTCTCTGACCCCCTGACAGAGTGGATATACAGCGGACTGGGTTTTCAGACCCTTTCCCCGGCTGTGCTGAATACAGTTTCCGTCATTCTTATTACTCTGATTCTTTCCTACTTTACGCTGATTTTCGGAGAGCTGGTTCCAAAGCGCATCGCCATGCAGAAATCTTACGCTGTAGCAAAGTTTTCCTGCTCAGTGGTATCTGCCATCGCTTTTATGGCCCGTCCGGTAATCGCTTTTCTCGCGTTTTCCACCAATCTGGTGCTTCGTCTTCTCGGCATGAAAACGGAAGCCGAGGAGGAAGGCGTTACAGAAGAGGACATCCGCATGATGATTGACCTGGGAAAGGAAAAGGGTACTATTGCCGAAGATGAAAATGAGTGGATTCAGAATGTTTTTGATTTTCGTGACACCTCTATCCTGTCTGCCATGACCAGAGAATCTGATATAGTAAACCTGTTTGAGGACTCCTCCGAACAGGAAATTCTGAAAATCATCCGTGAGTCAGGACTTTCCAGACTTCCGGTTTACACAAAGGATCACGAGGACGTAAAGGGTATCCTCTATACAAGGGAGTACCTTTTAAACCTGACGGCCAAACAGCCAAAATCTCTTTCGCAGCTTCTCCACCAGGCTTATTTCGTTCCGGAGTCTATCCACGCAGATGACCTGTTCCGTGACATGCAGACGAAAAAAGTGCATATGGCCATTGTCGTGGACGAGTACGGAAACATCTCCGGTCTCATAACAATGGAAGATTTGCTGGAAGAAATTGTGGGAAGCATTTACGATGAATTTGACCGGGTGATCGATCCGGAGATTGAACGGATCAGCGAAAACCTGTGGAGATTCCCGGGGGATACCCTGATCGAAGATGTGGAGGAGCAGATGGATATTACGCTTCCCGACCAGGAAGAGTACGATACCATCGGCGGAATGGTCTTAAGCTGTCTTCACACGATTCCAAAAGACGGGACAACAGTGGATGTGGAGATAAACGGCCTGTCCCTCCACGCTGAAAAAATCGTAGGACGCAGAATCGAATCTGTTCTTGTTAAAAAGCTAGACACAGAGCAAAGCAGTTCTGCTCCCACAGGAGAGTCCGAAGAGCAGGACGAAAAGAAGGCGGGGAAAACTCCCGGAAAGCGGGGAACTGCCGCTGCCGGATAACGGACAGCGGGCAGATCATATCCTCCCCTTCACACAGAATCTGGTCAGGTACATGCCCCCCGCTCTTCGGCCAGACTGTCGGCAATCTGCCTAAGCGTCTGATCGGTTCCCACATTGCCGGGAAAGATAATGTAGGGCATACCCGGAAACCGGCTCTCCTTCCCGGTCAGCCACACGGGAACCCCAGGCGCCGCCTGTCCCAGAGCCAGAGCCTTCTTCACTCCAAGCCCTCTTGTCCCCACATCACTGGAGGTAATCCCGCCCTTTGCGATAATGTAGGAGGGGGAAACGGAAAGCTCCCGCACAACAGACGTGAGGGCCTCGGAAATGCGGACAGACAGATTCAGACTTTCCTCCCCCTCTTCTCTGCAGAGAACGCGGCGGCTGGTGTAGACGACTGCGTCTCTCCCCCATGAAATTGCCTGTTCCGCACGTTTTCTGACCTCCTGTATCTCTTTTCTCAGCTCTCCCTCCCTGAGGGCCGCATCTGCCTGAAATTCGATGAAGCAGTAGGGATGGATGCTGTTTTCAAGCTCTGCAAGCTGTCTCGTAGTTCTCTCTACATGGGAGCCGGCTATTATCAGTCCTCCGCTCTTTGTTCCCTTTTTGAGCAGTTCCCTGCCTGTCAGAAATGGTTTTGCCTTTATGCCCGATATAGCTTTTACAAGGGAAGCACCGCTTCTGACGGTAAACCTTTTTCCCTGCTTAACCGCCCGCCAGAAGGAAACGGAGAACCTCTCAAGCTGGGAATAGCAGACAGCATTTACGATAATTTTCTGTCCGTCTTTCGCTGATTTCAGAAGTTCATCCAGACGGCGGTCCTCTGTACCCGATTCAAGAAGCTGCGTACTGACAGAAATGCAGTTCTCCCTTTTTACCCGACCGCCCGTCTTTTCCTCTATAAATTCTCTCAGATTGGAGGAGCGGTAGCCAAAGGTTCTGTCCCGGGCATACTCCGTCTTCGCCGCCTCTGTCCAGCTTCCGTTCTCCTCCACATAATGAATATCGTCCTTCGTGCAGCGCCCGCCTTCAAAGAAGGCCGGACACAGAATCTCTCCGTCTGTTTTCAGTCCCCCTTCCTCCAGAAACACCTGCTCCATAACTTCCGGCTCCAGGAGGTAGTGTCCGCGAAGTGTGGAATCTCCCCGCAGGATCACCAGAAACGGGATATTGGTTTCCCCGGACACGGCCAGCAGTCTGCGGGCAATGGTTCTGTGCACCTCCTCTGTCTGCTTTTTTCCAAAGCTTCTGGAATTGGTAAGGATATAGAACAGACGGCTGCTGTCTTTAAATGCCTCCCGGAGCGTGGAAATTTCCCAGTCGGTATAGACGTATACATCGTGAACCGTCTGAATTCCAGTAGGATCGTCGTCCAGGACTGCGATTTTAAAAGGCTGTTCATTTCTCTTGAAGGCCTCCATGCGCCATTCCTCCATTTCATCTGGCTGAAATTGCTACCTGAATGATTCATGTATTTTTATTGTTTTCGCATTTGCAAAAGTCCGTTTTTTGTCTTCTGCAGCCGATCAAAGCCTAGCCTTCCTTCACCCCGTAAATTTTCCTCTCCAGAACTCTCATATCATGTCCCGGCAGAATGAAATCACAGATTTTCTTTGTCTTTTCATAGCTTGCAAACCATTCTTTCAAATCTACATGGATGCCGGACGGCGACATTTTCTCATAGTTTTCATAGAGAGGATACGTATCGCTGGCAATCAGATAAACGCCTTCCTCTGTTTCTACCCGGACTCCCTGAATTCCCGGCGTGTGGCCCGGCAGAAGCACCAGACTGATTCCGGGAGCCACTTCCATATCCCCGTCCACCACTCTCATCTGCTGAAAGCCGGTGAACCAGCTGGGTTTTCCGTTTCTCGGATCGTAGCAGTATGGGACGCTGTCCGAGGGAAGGGGAGCCACTGCATACTGAAGCTCCCTTTTCTGCACATAGATCGGCACATCGGGGAACAGTTCCAGGTTGTAGCTGTGATCCCAGTGGAGATGCGTCAGGATAATGAAATCGATCTGTTCCGTTTCCACCCCCATTTTCTGCAGCTCTTCCTTCAGGAAGGTAGCCCTCTCTACCTTCCGGTGTGTCATGCCTTTGGCAAGCTCCGGGTTTGGGGGGCCCGCGTCAACGAGAACGGTCAGCCCGTCTCCCTCTACCAGATAGGATACAAGGGGCACATCAATTTTGACGCCCGGATCCTGTTTGTATGTAAACAGAGATTTGTCAAAGTCAATAAATACTCCATGAAAAATCGGTCTAATTGTATACATAATACTTTCCTTTCTTTTCTGTCATTTTCTCTGTGTTCCGGCATCTTAAATAAGCGCCAGGGATAAAAACGGAACAAAACTGATGATCAGCACATCTATCACAAGCACTACGAGGAATTTAAGCACATCCTTCATCATCTCTTCCAGCTTGATCCCCGCAATCTGGCAGGATAAGAACAGGTTGATCCCCACTGGCGGAGTGCAATAGCCGATGGCCAGATTCACAACCATAATAATTCCAAAGTGGATCAGATCGATTCCAAATGCCGTCGCAATCGGGGAAAGAAGAGGCGCCAGAATAATAATGGCAGGCCCTGCGTCGAAAAACATTCCCACAAAGAACAGGAGCACATTGACAATCAGAAGGAATATGACTCTGTTGTGGGCAAAGGTGGTAAACATCTGGGCCACCTGCTGGGGCACATTCAGACGTCCCATCAGCCATGCCAGAAGCCCCGCCGTCGCCACCAGAAACATGATTGTTGCCGTTGTAACAGCCGCATTCCCTATCACTTCCGGAAGATCCTTCAGCTTCAAATCCTTATAGATAAATTTTCCCACCAGGAACGAATATCCGGCCGCCACTGCCGCAGCCTCTGTGGGCGTAAACAGGCCTGAGTAGACTCCCCCCAGGATAATGACCGGCATGAAAATGGCCCAGATTGCTTCTGTAAAGGCATGCATTTTCTCCTTGGCCGTGGCCTTTCTTTCGTTTCCTCTGTATCCTCTTTTTTTGCAGATCATGTAGGACAGCCCAATCAGCGATACACCCATCAGAATTCCAGGAAGGACTCCGGCCTTAAACATATCACCGATTGACACGCCTGTCGCCACCCCGTAGATAACCATGGGGATACTGGGCGGAATGATAACCCCCATCTGCCCAGAACAGGCCTGAACCGAGGCCGAGAAGCTCCGGCTGTATCCTTTCTGAATCATTGCGGGAATCAGGATAACGCCCACTGCTGTCACAGTGGCTGCGCTGGAGCCTGAAATAGCCGCGAAAAACATAGAGGTTATAATCACCACCATGGCCAGTCCGCCTGTCTTATGTCCCACAAAGGCATCAGCCAGATGAATCAGACGTTTTGAGATTCCTCCCGACTCCATCAAAGCTCCCGACAGTACGAAGAATGGAATTGCCATCAGAGGAAATGAATCAGAAGTCGTAAAAAGCCTCTGGGGCACTACGGTAAGCGGAAGATCAGTCAGAAACGCCAGAAAGCCAGCCGCAGCCATGCCGATTCCTGCTGCAATGGGAACTCCGAGAATAAACAAAACCAGCATTCCAACAAATAATATTCCAGCCATATATCATCCCTCCTTCCCCACAATATCTTCCGCTATCACCGCAAGGCTGTTTAAGAACATCAGCGCTCCTCCCACCGGCATGGCGCCATAGGGAACGGACATGGGAAGCAGCATAGCCGGCGACGTCTGATTTCCCACTGTTCCTAATATTTTGATGCCCTGCACGATAAGGAGAAGAAAGAATGCTGCCATCAGCAGGTTTACAAGAATCGAAAGCCCCTTGACTGCCTTCTCAGGAACATGTTCCCAGAGGATTTTGACTGACATTAAAAGATCATAGCGCACTGCATATCCTGTTCCCAGAAATACGATATAAATCATCACATATCTGGAAAACTCTTCTGACCAGGGAAGGGACATTTTCAGTCCCCTGTAAATCACCTGGATAATAATCACAAGGCTCATGGCAGTCAGAAGAACAGCCAGAATTAATTTTACCGCTCTGTTGAGGTGATCCATAAAGCAAATATACGCTCTCACCCCTTCACCCCCTTCTCCTTACTCTGTTTCCTTAATTTTCTGAAGGATCTGTGCATACTCCGGATGGGCGTCATAAACGCTCTGAACGGCCTCCCGGAATCCATCCATATCAAGCTCTGATTCCGGAATTACCTCCATTCCGGCTTCTGCCGCCTCCTCTGCCATCTGCTTGTCAATATCATGGCAGAACTGAAGCTGGTAGCTTTCCGCCTCCTCTGCGCTCTCCTCCAGTATGGTCCTGACGTCTTCCGGAAGGCCGTCAAACTTCGCCTGATTCATAAGCGCTGCTGACGGGGCATAGAAATGGCTGGTCAGTGACATATATTTCTGAACCTCATTGTATTTACTGGGCAGAATCCAGGTCAGCGGCCCCTCCATCCCATCCACGGTTCCCTGCTGGAGGGCAGTATAAAGTTCTCCTGTTCCCATAGGAGTCGGGTCTGCTCCCAGTGCTGAAAAGGTTTCCATATGGATTTTATTTTCCGTGGTTCTCACCTTCAGTCCCCTGATATCTTCCGGCGATTTCACCGGGCGGATATTGTTGCAGAAATGTCTGAAACCGTTTACGCCCCAGGATAAGAATTTTACTCCCACTTTTTCCTCTACCTGACCTGCAATATCTGTGCCTATCTCTCCGTCCATCACATGCTGCACGTGATCGTAGTCTCTGAAAAGGAATGGGAAATCAAATGCCAGAGTGTCGTCTACAAAGTTTCCGAGAGGAGCGCTGGCCACAAAGCAGATATCAATGGTACCCAGCTGTACCCCTTCCACCAGATCCCGCTCTCCTCCCAGCTCTCCATTGGGATGAATCTCGATCTCCACACTTCCATTGCTCTTTTCCTCTACCAGCTCTTTAAACTTTTCACAGTACTGGTACATGTGGTTGTCTTCGCTGGCCGGCGCTGAATTTGCCAGCACCAGAACGGTTGTCTCTGTCCCCGATGCATCTGCCGCTGCATTTCCGGAAGCAGAATCCGTTCCCTGGCTTTTGCATCCTGTCAAAACTGTTCCCATCATTCCAACTACCAGAAGTCCCGCAAAAAAACGCTTCATTTTGTATCCTCCCCTGTTTTTTCTGTTATTTCTCTGAATTTTCCAAAAATCGTCTTTACTTCCCTTCTGCCACCACAAACTGCGGCTTTCTGCCTGACAGCACGTCATCCACTGCCTTTGCCGCCGTCACGGCCATACGCTCCATGGCCTCTTTTGTGAGCGCCGCATTGTGGGGCGATAAAATCACATTTTCCAGCTGAAACAGTCCGCTGTCCTTTTTTGGCGGCTCCTTCTCAAAGACGTCGAGGGCTGCTCCGGCAATCACCCCCTGACTCAGCGCACCGATCAGCTCATTTTCCTTTACTAGTTCCCCCCTCGCTGCGTTGATCAGCCAGGCGGTGCCCTTCATTCTTTTAAACTGTTCCATCCCAAACATGCCTCTCGTTTCCTCTGTGGACGGCATATGGATGCTGACAAAATCTGAGACTTCCAGAAGCTCCTCCAGAGTTTCTGTCATTCTGGCCCCTTTTGCCTCCTTCACATAGGGATCATAGGCCGCAATCTCCATACCCAGTCCGTCTCCCGCTTTTTGGGCCACCAGTCTTCCGATTCTTCCAAATCCCGCAATTCCCAGAACCTTTCCGGACAGCTCCATCGTGGGTCTCTGGTTTCTCACAGCAAAATTTCCGCTCCTGACCGCCCGGTCCATAACAGGAAGGTTCTTCCCACAGGCAAGAAGCAGGGCGATGCAGTGTTCTGCCACCGCGTTTCCATTGGAAACGGGATCAAAGGTCACCCAGATTCCCGCCTGCTTCGCCGCCTCAATATCTATGTTGTCGTATCCGGCCCCGTGCCTGGCGATTACCCGAAGGCCCGGCTCTGCCTCTATCACACGCTTCCCAAAGGCTCCCAGCCTTGCAATGATGGCGCTGCACCCTCTTACGTCCTCTGCAATCAGTTCCTCAGAAATTCCCCGCCCCATTTTCAGCTCATAGCCTCTCTCCAGCAGGTAATCTCTTCCCGGCTTTGCAATATCCTGGGGAAGCAATACTTTCTGTTTCATGGCACCCCCTCCTTTTCTCTGGGCCTGTTTTGAGTTTTCCGGCTCTTAATTCTGTTTTTCAGGAAGTTCTGCCTGAAGTCCACAGGTCTTTTTCAGTTCCAGAAGCTCCTCATACGTCTTAACCGGAACCGGTATTCCGTTCTCCCTGCGTTCCTTTTCCTTCCTGTATTCCAGCTCTCCCGGAAGAAGCATCTCGGCCCCCTCCTCCCACATGGGAGTTTCCTTGATCCTTCGGAAGTACTCTCCCATCCGCTGTTTCATCTGCTCCCGGTCAATCACCGCATCAATATCAACTGCGACAAAAAAGTGACCTGTCAGGCTTGGTTCCGTGGGCTGAGCGTACATGCTCTTCATCTGATGGGAGAACACTCCTCCTGTGACAACACCGGACAGAATATCCACCACATAGGCAAGTCCCAGTCCCTTGTAGCCTCCCACGGGGAGCAGAAAGCCCTTAAAGGCTTTTTCCGGATCATCGGTAGGTCTGCCCTCTTCATCCGTGGCCCAGTCCATGGGAATTTTTTCCCCTCTCTTGATCGCCAGAGTCAGTTTCCCCCCGGCCACCTTCGAGAGCGCCATATCCAGACAGAAAGGAAAGTCCCCATAGGTGGGAATTGCGACGGCTATGGGATTGTTCCCTGTCACCGGCCTTAAAGCCCCCGGCGCCGTCACAAGGGGAAGCACATTGGTCATGGCAATTCCCGCCATGCCTTCCTTCGCAGCCATCCTGGCATAAACCGCTCCGGCGCCGAAGTGGTTGCTGTTTCTTACCCCAACCGCGGCAATATGATATTTTTTCGCCAGCTCCATGGCTCTCTCCATGGCCCGCTTCCTGGCGATAAATCCCGCCCCTGCGTCTGCATCCAGAACCTCAAAGGCGCCCTCGCCGGATACCTTTCTCACATTCGGCCTCACATTGATTGCCCCGTTTCTCATTCTCTCGAAATAGGCCGGAACCCTCATGCAGCCGTGGGAAGAAATTCCCCACAAATCAGTTTGTACGAGAGCCTCTGCGTGAAACTGTGCATCCCCTCTCTCCATGCCGGCCTTCTCGAACAGCTCCCTTACAAAGGATTCAAGATATCCGGCCTCCACCCTTACCTCATGCTTCACTTTCCAATCTGCCCTCCCTCTCATCAGCTTCTCCCTCTGCGTACTCTCCATCCTCTGTTTCATTTCTGTCACCGCTCCGGGTACTCTTTCCTGAATTTCTGGACATTTTCCAGGGCCAGTTTTCCAAGACTTGTGGTATCTGACATGACCACCACATAGGTGTATCCCCTCTCATAGAGCTTTTTCGCCGCCTCAAAGTCTCCTGCTACCGTTCCCAGAAATTTGTCTGAGGCGAGAACCGTTCTCTCAATCTTCCCGATCGCCTCCTGCACCTCCGGATGCTTCGGATTACAGAAGTGACCCATGGAAGTGGCCAGGTCCATAGGACCGATAAAAATACCGTCCAGCCCGCTGACCTTGACAATCTCTCCGATATTTTCTGCCGCCTCCGGCGTCTCCATTGCCGTCATGACCACAATCTGCTCGTTGGCATTCTCGAGATAATGATTTCCATTCATCCCGTATCCCCCTGCCCTGGGGCTTGGGGCAATCCCCCGGATCCCCTCAAGCGGGTATTTGCAGGCCTTAACTGCCTCTTCTGCCTCCTGTCTTGTACTGACATAGGGAATCAGAATTCCGTAAAGTCCTGCGTCCAGCATCCTCTTGATAGCTACCGGATCATTCCATGGAGCCCTGGCAAAAGGGGCCACGTCGAACTTGGCGATGGCCTGCAGCTGGGAGATCAGCGTCAGAATATCTCCCGGCCCGTGTTCCATGTCAACCATCAGGAAATCAAATCCAGCTTTTCCCAGAACCTCTGCCGTGATGGGGCTTCCCGCCTGGAGCCAGGCCCCCACGGTTCTCTTGCGCTCTTTTAGGAGCCATTTTACCTTATTGTAGAAAATTTCATTTTGTCTGAGCATACCGTTTCTCCTTTTGTCTCCGTTTTCTCTGATGTCTATATATAAAGCAGACAGTATGCCATTTTTTGTTGCTTTTGTACTGTTTTCCTCCTTTTTTCTAATATTATTTAGTAATATAACCTATTTTTTTGTCTGAAAGCGGTGTTTTTTCGTCTTCAGAACCCCGGCTCTGGCTGCCTCCGCATTCTGGCCTGGCTGGAAATCTCGGTTTCAGGTTCTTTTTTTACGTTTTTTTTCTGTTTTTTCTCAATATTGATTGTTTTATACGGGAATTTTCACTGCTTCTCTTTCTCCATATTACTTTTTAAAACATTTTGTTTTAAAATATTGAATCTAAATGTTTTATCAGACACTATCTGTTGCATTTCGCTGAACAGAACGCTATACTGAAGATACAGGATATGTTTAAGCCTCTGCTCAGAGTCCGTCCGCGAAAGGAGAAGCCTATGATTCGCTTTGCCCTGGCAGTTCCCTGCCACAATTTTATCAGCGATGCCTTTGAAATTTTTAAACAGCACAATGAGATGGGAAGAGCCTATGATCTGGAAGATTATTCCATGGAAGAGGTGATTGTCACAGAGGAAACGGTGGGAATGGTGAAAATTGACGCAGATGTGATAATTACCAGAGGACTTCTGGCTGAAATACTGAAGAGCATTCAGGGAGATATACCGGTTGTGGAGATCGCCGTTCCGGCCACCGACACTCTCCGGGTGGTACTCAAGTGCATCGAAACCTTTCACGCCCGCAAGGTAGGCATTATCGCCTCACACAACATGGTCATGGGGGCTGCGGAGATTCAGGATTTTCTCGATATTCCGGTAGAAACCTATATTCTGACACAGGACTGGAACGGCCCCAAGCTGGTCGATCAGGCGGTCAGGGAGGGGTGCGACGCCATCGTAGGCGGTGTGAACACCTGCAGCTATGCCTCCAGCATCAATGTACCAAATCTGTTTATTTCCACCGGCCACGATTCCTTCTGGCAGGGGATCACGGCAGCCAAGCGCGCTGCCGCCATCAGCCGGACAGAGCAGGAGAAGACAAGCCGCATCCACGTTCTTCTGAACGCCTCCAAGGAAGGGCTTTTATCTATCGACAGCCTCAGATACATCCGCATGGTCAACCATTCTGCCAGAAAGATCCTGCACATCTCAGAGTCCATCACAGGGATGAAGGTCATGGATGCCCCCTTTCCCCGGGAATTTAAAAAGCTGCTGCTGGAGGATACGGCCTGCACCAACGAAATTTTTAAATACGGCGATATGATGCTCAATGTCACCAAATACCCCGTCATGGTCCAAAACTCCAATATGGGCATTGTGGTAAGCTTCCAGAACATCAGCGACATTATGGATCTGGAAAATGACATCCGGCGAAAGATTCACAGCAAGGGACATGTGGCCAAGGCCCATTTTGACGATATTGTCGGAGAGTCCCCGGCGATCCGCTCCACCATCCAGACTGCGCAGAAATACAGCCGCACAGATTCCAATATTCTTCTGATCGGCCAGAGCGGGACGGGCAAGGAGCTGTTCGCCCAGAGTATCCACAATCACAGCATGCGAAAAGACGGCCCCTTTGTGGCTGTCAACTGCGCTGCCATACCGGAAAATCTGCTTGAAAGTGAGCTGTTCGGCTACACTGCCGGCGCCTTTACAGGAGCGCAGAAGGGCGGAAAGCCCGGCTACTTTGAGCTGGCTCACAACGGCACTCTCTTCCTCGACGAGATCGGAGAGATTCCTCTCAAATTTCAGGCGAAGCTGCTGCGGGCTATCCAGGAGCGGGAGATTATGAGGCTTGGAAGCGACCGCACGATTTCTGTGAATATCCGCATCATAGCCGCCACCAACCGGAATCTGGAACAGCTGGTGAGAGAGGGGGAATTCCGGGAGGATCTCTTTTACCGGCTGGATGTGCTGCGCATTGAGATCCCCTCCCTGGAAAACAGAAGGGAGGATATTCCCCTTCTGGCCCGGGGATGGCTCCTGAAACATGCCCCCGGCACGGAGCTGTCCGACGATGCCTGCCGCCTCTTGTCCCAGGCTGAATGGAACGGGAACATCCGGCAGCTTTTCAATATCTGTGAGCGCCTCTCCGTCCTCTGCAGCGGAAGCCTTATCGCCGGGAAGGATGTGAGAAATGTGCTGCCAACGCTCCCGCAGGAGCCAAGTTCCCCCGCTCTTCCCCTTCCGGCTGAGCCTTCCCTCCCGGCTGAGCCTTCCCTCCCGCCGGCTGCCCCATTCAGATCTGCAGAAGAAGACAGCCTCAAAGACAGTGAGCGGGAGACCATCCTGAAAGCCCTGGAAATATGCCGCTACAGCCGCTCCAGAGCTGCCGCCCTTCTGGGAATCAGCCGTTCCACTCTGTGGAGGAAAATGAAAGAATTCAATCTTTAAATTTCTGTAAAAAAAACAGGCAGCACACTGAATCATGCAGTATGCTGCCCGCTTTTTTTCGCGATCGTTTTTCTCTGTCAATCTTTTCAAAAAAGACCGCAGACGCCTTTTCCGCGTTCTTTCCCTCTATCCTCCATAAACTCTGTCACCGGTCTGCTATCAGAAATCAGAGGCCGGACCTGCTGGCCCGCTCTGCTGGCCGGAGTCTGAAGGCGCTGCCTGTTCTGTACTCTGAGCGGTATCTCCTGCGGCACTGTCTGCCGGAACCTCTGTGCAGGCTCCGCTGCTGTCGGCCTGATACTTCACGCCATTTCTGTCCAGGATAGTGTTCGCCGCCATGGCACCGGATTCATTCAGATAGTACAGCGCTCCGTCCACCTCAATCCAGCCCGTCTGCATTTGGCCCTCAGAGTTCAGATAATACCAGGTTTCACCTGATTTCTTCCAGCCTGTCGCCATACGCCCGTCGCTGTTAAGATAATACCAGGTTCCGTCAAGCTGCTGCCAGCCCGTCACCATGCGCCCGTCTGTTCCGAGATAGTACCGGCCTCCGTCAATATCCTGCCAGCCCGTCACCATGCGCCC
>NZ_QUJI01000021.1:0-25491 GCF_003480545.1 Clostridium sp. AM29-11AC | reverse complement strand
CCATGCGCCCGTCTGTTCCGAGATAGTACCGGCCTCCGTCAATATCCTGCCAGCCCGTCGCCATGCGCCCGTCTGTTCCGAGATAGTACCGGCCTCCGTCAATATCCTGCCAGCCCGTCGCCATGCGCCCGTCTGTTCCAAGATAATACCGGCTTCCGTCAATATCCTGCCAGCCTGAAAGCATGGCTCCCGAACTGTTCAGATAATAGCGTGCCCCGTCGATATCCTGCCAGCCTGTAAGCATAGCCCCGGAACCGTTCAGATAGTAGCGGGACCCGCCGATGTCCTGCCAGCCTGTGAGCATCCGTCCCTCGCCGTCCAGATAATACCAGCTTTCTCTCACCTGCTGCCAGTCTGTCCTTCTCTTTCCGTCTTCGCCCAGATAGTACCAGGTTCCGTCAAGCTGCTGCCAGCCCGTCTGCATGGCACCGGAAGCGTTCAGATAATAGCGTGCTCCGTCGATATCCTGCCAGCCCGAAAGCATGGCTCCCGAGGAGTTCAGATAATAGCGCTTTCCGTCGATGTCCTGCCAGCCTGTCTGCATATGGCCCTCGCTGTCCATATAGTACCAGGTTCCGCCCACGTCCTGCCAGCCTGTGGTCATACGGCCGGAACTGTTAAAAT
Source organism: Clostridium sp. AM29-11AC (assembly GCF_003480545.1). NCBI lineage: Bacteria > Bacillati > Bacillota > Clostridia > Eubacteriales > Clostridiaceae > Clostridium > Clostridium sp. AM29-11AC. Next base: position 24,867 of record NZ_QUJI01000021.1, on the reverse strand, counting down.
AGTAATAGTTCTGGTCAAGCTCTCTCCAGCCTTCAGCCATCCTTCCGTCCGGCTCCTCCAGATAGTAGGTTCCGTCATGAAATTCCTGCCAGCCCTTGGCCGGGTTTCCCGAGCTGTTCATGTAATACCAGCCATTGCCATCGTGAATCCAGGCGTCCTTCTGCATCACATAATTCTGATAGTAATACCTGTTTTGGCCAATCTCTCTCCACGTGTCAGCCGGAATAACAGAGGAGTAATCCTTAAACTGGAAATCGATATCCACATTTCCGGCAATGCCGTTTACAGAGCCAGTGTTTGTGGCCTGCCAGATCGCCGGACTGTCATAAGTATACATCACATTGTACCGGGCAACCCACACATCATAATCGAGGGAATCCCTGTCAATTTTATTGTTCAGCCAGTACTCGTTGGCATAAACCATGGGATGATAGCCGGCATCCTCAATCTTTTTGCAGAACGCATTGATAATCTGGCTGACCTGCTCCGGTGGAAGTGTACCCAGCGTTCCCGCATCCTCCGCATCGAAGGCAATCGGGTAGGAAATCGGATAGTCCTTCACCAGCTCCAGAATAAAATCAGCCTCCTGCTCCGCCATCTCCACGCTGGTGGCGTAGGAGTAGATATAGGCTCCCAGCTCCACACCGGCTGCATAGGCTGCGTCTGCATTTTTCCTGAAATTGGGATCTACCTCTCCCTTGTATCTGGTTCCCAGCATAACGAAATCCACATCGTCAGCAGCTACCTGGTTCCAGTCCACATCCTGCTGCCAGTGAGATACGTCAATTCCTCTTCGGAATACGCCTGTGATCGGGGAGCCGTCAGGCATCTCATACACATTTCCGGAGCGCTCCCAGGCAGCCGCATAAGCCGTCAGCGGCTGAAGCCACACAGAGGCTCCCAGAATCCCGGCCATCGTCAGAGCCGCGAAAGGTAATTTTTTCTTCATACGTTTCTTCTCCTTTGCGGGGCTTTATCGCTGGTAAAGCCCTGTTTCAAAATCTCAATCCTTAAAATTTCAGTCTTCAAAATCTAGGCCTCTGTACCTCTGATTCTTCCTTCTGCTTTTAAGGCATCTTCCCTTGCTTTGTTTCCGTCTTTGATCCGCTGCTGTGTTTTCAGCCTGCTGCATGGCAGAATTTCTCCTGTCTCACCCTGCCATTTATGACCAATTTCGACAATTTGATACAGTAATAGTCTACCAGATCTGCCCCAGCACCCGTCAAGAGGAAAATCTTAAAATTTTCATAAAGGTTTTAACAGTTTCGTCATTTTTATTGCAGAAAAGTTACATTTTTATAAATTCCCGCTGTGGAAACTAAGAGTTAAATCTGCACGGACAGGCTCAGGCAGGCCGCTCCTGTTTCAGCCGCAGGCGGCCTGGAAAGCCCGGAATAATATCCGAAAGGGCGGTCCCGTCAGAAGCGGAGGAAAATTCGCAAAAAAACAGGGAAGTACGGAGCCTGAAACTGCCATACTTCCCTGTTTTCTACATTCGCCTCTCCCAGAAGGCGATGGCGCGGTTAATCCACCCTTCTGCTGTGGTTCCTTCTCCCAGTCCAAAGCCGTGGGGCAGTCCCTCAAACACCTGGATTTCGGCGTCCGTCCCCTGCTCTTTGATCCTGCTTATCCGGTCTTCCATAATGCGGTAAGATGCAATGCCGTCCCTGGTTCCCACGCAGTTATAGGTCGGCGGCTCATTTCCGGTTACCTCAGACAGGCCCGTGTACTGCATAATCACGGCAGCCGGGCGGGGATACTCCTGTTCTCCGAAGCTTTGAGTTCCATAGGAGCCAAGCCACGCCGCCATTCTTGCGCCGGCAGAACCGCCCCACAGAGAGTAATCCGCCATATCAATTTCCAGTTCCTCTGCGTGATTATGGAGAAAAGCAATGGCGCGAGCCAGATCCTCACAGGCAGTCTGCGCACCGGGACGATAGATCAGCGCAAAGGCATTGTAGCCGTTTTTCGACAACTCCAGCGCATGGGGAAAACTGTCCTGCATGGCTCCTACATAGACAAAGCCTCCTCCCGCGCTGCAGATTGCCGTCTTGCCGCCCGGCTCTCCGCGGAAGAAAAACAGGCCGGTATTTTCCTTTTGGGGATCCTGTGCTTTTTCCTCTTCCGTGTAGATGTCAAAAAAGATCTGACTGCCGGAGGCGGCCTGCTCTCCCAGATAATTTACGATCTCCACGGTCTTATCCGGATTTACATCGCTGTACCAGGGGAGAATGCTTTCCACATGTTCCAAAGTCAGGTCATCCGGAATGGTCTGATCCACCGGAAAAATCAGCCGTCCATATTCTCCAAATACAGGGGACTGAGTTACATCCTGCACCTTTGTATTTCTGTCTGCAGGGGTAAATCCCGTATCCTCCCCTTCCGCTCCATCCGGTTCTCCAAAAGCCTCTGTTCCTGTGCTTTCCATGGAGGTCTCTGTCTGCCCGCCTTCTCCTCTGCTCTGGCCGGAAGAAACCGAGCCGCAGGCACGCAGAGAAGCCGCCAGCACTGCGCCGATCATCAGCATCTTACATTTTCTTCTTGTCTTCATGTTCCGCCCTCTCGCCTAAAATTAGTTCCGAAGTCCCTGAAGCCAGCTGCTCACTTCTTCTGCCACACTCTCTGTTTCTTCTGCCACAGTGCTTTGACTTATGGTAAAACCATCTGTGATAACCTGAGCATCCGGTTCTAATTCCTGAATGGTTTCCACAGTATCAGAAAGCCGGCTGCCATTATGAACATCAAAGGGAATGAGTGTTTTTCCCGAGAAATCATATTCATCAAAGAAGCTGTACATCACCTGGGGAAGATCATACCACCACAGGGGATAGCCAATAAAAACCGTGTCATAATCATCCAGATTCTCAATGTGAGAGGTCAGTTCCGGCCTCACATCTTCTTCCTGCTCAGAAGAGGCATAGTCGATTAATTCATCAATATCTCCGGGATAATCCACCGACGTCTGAATCGAGAACAGATCTGCGCCGGCATTTGATGTATCTGCTGTATTTGAGCTATCTGACGAGCTATCTGACGTATCAGATGTGCAGGCTGTGAGCCCAAGTACCAGTGAGAGCGCTGCGGCAGCAGCTATTTTTCGCTTCATCATTTGCTGATTCCTTTCATTTTTACTTTTTATCGATACCCTGTTATACCACCAGATTTACAGTCAAACCGGTAATAAAAGAAAATGCCATAACAAAAACAAGGTAAAGGACAAAGTTTTTCGCGCCCAGGACAATTTTTAACGCTCCGAGATTGGTAATCTTTGTAGATGGACCTGTAATCATAAAAGCTGCGGCGCTCCCCATGCTCATCCCGTCGGCAAGCCACGCCTGCAAAAGAGGGATCGTACCGCCTCCGCAGGCATATAACGGCACCCCTATCGTCGCCGCCATCAAAACGCCGAACGCTTCGTTCCCGCCAAAAAAGGCTGTCATGAAATCTTCCGGTACATAGCGCTGAAAAACTGCGGAAAGAAAAATACCAAAGAGAAAATACAGGCCGGTGGCCCGAATATTTCTCCCGATATTCTTTGCCAGCCGCAAAAACAGATTGGGATCGGTGTCATGACTGGGGGGCTCGTCAAAACCATCGAACTTAAAGAAGGCTTTCCCTCTGAAGAAGAGATGGAGCAGAAGGCCGGCAGCGATTCCGCAGAAGAAGCAGGATACAATCCGGACTATAAGGGCAGTGGTTCCAAGTGCCGTGCTGTAAACGATCAGCTGCGGATTCAAAAGAATGGAACACATCATGAAGGACGCCAGCCATTCATCGCGCATTCCGCTTCTGGAAAAGGAGGCAGCCAGAGGGATTGTCCCATACATGCAGAGAGGGGAGGCGATTCCCAGCAGACTGGCAGGCACAATTCCCGCAAGCCCCAGTCTGCCGGCTCCCATAGCCCGAAAAAAACCGTGAATTTTGTCCTTCAAAAAGACGGATACACAGGAGCCGAGGAAAATCCCCAGCACCCAGTATCCGAAAATCTGTCTGAACTGTATGTCAAAGTAATACCAGAGGTAGACAAATTCACGATGAAGAGACTCAATCATCAATATTTACCAGTCGGTAGCTTCTGCTTCCCAGGCCGATTTCCTCTCCGTGTTCCAGGACGTGAATGGCATTGCGGGACTCCATTCTCTCAATCAGGGAAGCGGTATCGTCTTTAGAAGCATAGACCAGATCTACGCACGCCTGGTCCAGGGCCACCGGATCGGCTGAGGCTAGTATTCCGATATCGTGCATATCCGGTTCTGCCGGATTTTCATTGCAGTCACAGTCCACCGACAGGTGATTCATGACGCTGATATAAAGAATATTTCCATCCAGGGCATCCACCACGGATTTTCCAGCCTCGGCCATGCTCTTCGTAAAGGGAGCCTGCTCACCGCCCCAGGGGCTGGTACGGCTCTCACCCGCTGTGTGGATCAGGCATTTTCCCTCCTGGGAGCCCAGCCCGATGGAAATATTTTTAATGGCTCCTCCAAAGCCGGCCATAGCGTGACCCTTAAAGTGGGACAGAACCAGATAGCCGTCGTACTCCGGAAAATGGGCTCCCACCAGGTTTTCCGAAAGACGTGTCCCACCCTCCACCGGAAGGCTCACCGAACCATTTTCATCCAGAACCACAAAATCGGCGATGGCGGTAAAACCGTGATCCTCCGCCACCTGGTAATGCATGGCGGTGCTGGCTCTCTGACCGCCGTAGGCTGTGTTATTTTCCGCAATGGTTCCGTTCACCTGATGCACCAGATCTGCGATTAAATCCGGATCCAGGTAATTGCTGGCAGGCGGCTCACCCGTGGAGAGCTTCACTGCGATATGTTCTCCGGTGAGCCCCTCGCCAAGAGCTGCATAGGAATCCAGCATGGCCTGCGGGCTGATTTCTGAGGTATAGTAGACTGCCGATTCAGAATCTTCCGTCTGATGCTCCAGGGAAGAAAGCGCGATCGTCTCTCCGCCGTTGGTGATAATACTTTCCTCTCCGGCAGTTTTGGCTGCCGCAGTTTCAGCCTCGGATTCTGCTGAAATCTCCTGTACTGTTTCTGTCTGAGCTGAGCTGTTTTTCTGTGCGCTACTTCCACACCCGGACAGCAATGCAGAAATTACAGCCACTCCCATGGTCCCGTATAAAAATCTGTTTCTCATTTTGCCTCCTTTTTCGAGTGCACACTGTCGTTTTGAGTCCCCGGGGCGCGTATTACTTCAGCTTTCCGCCGTCCTGGAAGGCATTTCCTACCCGTTCCCCAAGCCTGTAATATCCATGATGTACTATGTCGTAGGTAATCGGGAAGAAGAGATCCAGGCTGATTTCTCCATCTTCTCCAAGTACCCTCTCATCTACACTGACATTTTTGATCCGGCCCAGGTATTTGCTTCCATCGATCACATCCACCAGTTCACATTCCAGCGTAACCGGAAGTTCATTGATGATCGGCGCATTGACAAACTCGCTTTTTGTGGTGGTGAATCCTGCTTTTTCCATTTTGTTGGGTTCAGTACTGCCGGACACAATTCCCACATAATCGCAGGCCACCATATGCTCTGCATCTGCCGCGCTCACCGTAAAGGCCTTTGTTTTCATCAGATTCTCTGTAGTTTTGTGATGAGAAAGATCAATCATAATCTCATCTGCGCCCACAATGCCGCCCCATGCAGCATTCATGGCATTTGCTTTTCCGTTTTCATCATAGGTTCCGATAATCAGAACCGGCTGTGGAAATAAATATGGTTTTGCTCCGAAATTTTTTCTTGCTGACATAATGTTCTCCTCCTGCTTATTATCAGATTATTTTAAACGCCGTATCTTAAGGCTCCGTCTGTTTGGCCGCTTGTAAGAGAGCAGAAGGACCTCTGCCAGGCGGTGTCCGGTATAGGCCCTTCTGAAAGTATTTTTCGTCCGCCAGCGGCTGCAGATATGAATGAATTAATTGCAGATTAATTTAATCCTCTCTCTGCCAGCCAGCTTTCTATATGTTCCGCGATCTCCTGATTATTCATCTCCTGGAACATAAAATGGCTGTTTCCGGTAATGCCCTCCTTAGGCAAATCTACAACGGTGCAGTCACCGCCGTCTGCATTATATGCCTCGGCAAATTCAAATGCAGCGTCTTTTACCTCTTTCCAGAAACCGGTTGACTGGATATCCTGCGGGCCATTATCAATATAGTCTCCAAAATAAATGACAATCGGAATCTTCGCATCCAGAAGCTTCTGATAGGTTTCAGAACCGATTTCCGGCGTTCCGCCCGGCTCGATGGCAACAATCGCAGAGACATGCTCCATTGGCGTAGACCAGCCGACTCTGCCGCCCTGGGAATGAGTAATGTAGATGGCCTTGTCTCCTGTCATCTCATACACATCATTCATCACTTCCCCTAAAGCTGCGGCATCTACTGCCTCATCGTAAGAACCCGTATTGGGTGTCATCTGACGGAAAAACTGATTCTGAGCTTCCTCTCCCTCCGGGAACTGAGAGCCCTCATACCGCTCCGGCGCAACCCGGCCGATTCTGAAGTGGGTGTACCACGCCTGGTCGCCCGGCATGTATTCCTTGGAATCCTCTGACCAGGTATCGATATTATCCGCAGTCATGGCCGCTGTGGAACCTGCCTCACCGCGTCTTGGCTGGTCTACCAGAAAAGCGCTGTGACCGTTTTTCAGGAAAATATCTGACCATCCCTCTCTTCCATCAGGAGTGGTCATCCACCCCATCCTGGACTGTCCATATCCATGAAGGTAGACAATCGGATTTCCGTTGTCATTGGCCGGAATCTGATAGAGCACATTGGCGTGGTCCACATGAGCCGTATTTCCCGCTCTTGTTAAGTCCAGCCAGTTGGTTGTCTCATCAAACTCCCCTTCCACCGGCTCTGTCACAGTACCTCCGGAGGAGAACATACCCTGCCTGGCGATCACCAGCGCTCCTTCCGGAACGGCTGCCATCTCCTCTGAAGTATCTTCCTCTCCGTCTGCAGCCCTGGCATCCGTCTCTGCCGCTGTTTCTTCTGCAGCCGCTGTTGCCGCAGCCGTCGCAGCCGTGGTGCCGCTATTGGCGCAGCCAGTCATGAGCATCATTGCCGCCATAACAGCCGCCATCCGTTTCCATCCCTGTTTTCTCATCGTCAGCTGAAACCTCCTCGTTAGAATTCATTTCTATCACTTTACAGCCGCCTTCGGCTTAAAGCCATGGGGGACTCCCCATTTTTTCGCTTATTTTATGGACGAAACTCTGATCGCTTTTTACGCGTGAACCTTCATCCCGCAGAGCATTTTCACAAAAGCCGGATCATCATGGTTTACAATCTCGCTGTGCCCCAGATCTTTGGAGGCGAGCTGTTCCATCTCCTCATCGGTCAGCTGGAAATCCCAGATATCGATATTCTGCTCCATCCGCTCCACATGTACCGACTTAGGGATAATGGAAACGCCGCGCTGAGCATTCCAGCGAAGCACTACCTGAGCTGCGCTCTTGCCATATTTCTCCCCGATCTTTGTAAGCTCCGGGTCTGTGAAGATTCCATGCTTTCCTTCAGCTAAGGGGCCCCATGCCTGAGGAATCACCCCATATGCCTTCATATTTTCCAGAGCTTCTTTCTGGACAAAGAAGGGGTGGAGCTCCACCTGATTAACCGCCGGAATCACCTCCACATTCTCGCAGAGATTGGCAAGGATGGCCGGATAGAAGTTTGCCACGCCGATGGCCTTTGTCAGGCCGTCCTTATAGGCTTTTTCGATTCCGCGGTAAGCGGCAAAGTAATCTCCCATAGGCTGGTGAAGCAAAATAAGATCCACATAAGACATATTTAACTTTGCCAGGGAAGCCTTAACAGCCTCGTAAGCAGTCTCCTCTGTTTTCTGGTCCTGAACCCATACCTTGGTGGTGATAAACAGCTCCTCTCTTGTAATGAGACCATCCGCGATGGCTCTGGCCACTCCTTTTCCAACCGCCTCTTCGTTCATATAGGCGGCAGCGGTGTCCAGAAGGCGATAGCCCGTTTTGACTGCATTGTATACAACCTCCTCACACTGGGCTGCGTCGGGAATCTGGAATACGCCAAAGCCCTCCAAAGGCATCTTTGCTCCTGTGTTCAGTGTTAAAAATTCCATGTTCATTTCCTCCTATTCATTTCCTGATTCATTTGGTTGTTGGCGTCAATAATCTCGCAGATACTGACATTTTCATTGCGGTATCTGGCTTTCGGATTCTTCTCCGGCATGGTCAGATGGATGGCCGCCATGGGGCAGGCATGGATGCAGGCCATGCAGCTGATGCAGCCCGCTGGCTTCCAGATGCTTTTCTGTCCCTCCAGATGAAAACATCCCTTTGGACATACCTTCTGGCAGATTCCGCATCCGATGCACTCGTCTGTAATCTGATACATATGGGAGAGGGCATCAGGCGGTGTTTTTGCGGCAAAATCAAGATAGGCCTGGTGTATGGCCCGATCTTTCTCTGTCACAGGGGAAATAAAGTGTATTTTCTCTGCAATGTCCTTTTTGATCCGTCCCAGCTGCACATCCACCTGTTTGTCAATCATCCGCTCCTCATCCATATCAAAGGCAGGCAGGAAATTATCGACCATCAGAATCACATTGATATAAGCAGGCTGGATGCCCTGGGCCCGGACAAATTTCTCTGCCAGCTCGGAAGCGCCTCCGTGAAGACAGCCATAGGTGAGCAAAATATAGAAATACTCTGTCTCAAAGCGGGAAGCCTTCAAAAACTCCTTTACCAGCTCCGGCATTTCATGGCCGAATACCGGACACACGATTCCTATCCTCTCTGCCCGGTAGACCTTTTCATTGTCATGGACTGCCTGGGCAATGCTGACCGGACGGGGTTCCAGCTGCTTGGCCACATAAAGACTGTTTCCAGTTGCGGTAAAGTAGAAAACCATATTGCCTTGTATCCCTCCGTTCTGAATTGATTTGCAGGAGAATCTGCTTCATGCTATAATTACAGTTAATCATTTAAAAACGTATCTTGAAGTTTTTTCTCTTTTCACACATATAATAGTCTTTTAATAGGAAAACGTACAATGCCAATGGCGTATAAGACTATAAATTAAATTTATACTGAAGGAGGGGTTTATGATCGAACTTTATGAATTGCGCCAGTTTGCAGCCTTTGCCGGCTGCGGAACACTGTCTGATGCGGCAAAACTGCTGCATCTCTCCCAGCCGGCGCTGAGCAGAAATATGAAAAAGCTGGAGGAAGAACTGGGAGTTACACTGTTTACCCGCACAAAAAACCGGCTGGAGCTCAATGAAAACGGGAAGTATGCTCTGCAGCTGATTCAGAAGATTATGGATGATGCCGATTCCCTCCCCGTAAAGATACGAGAGTTCGACCGCAAAAACCGTACCCTTACTATTGGGGTCTGCTCTCCCGCCCCCATATGGATTCTTACCCCGTTTATTTATAACCAGTATCCTCACATGACAATTCAGACGGAAATGGCGGATGAAGAAGTGCTCTTGGAGGGACTCAGAAACCATACGTATCATCTGGCTGTGCTGCAGAAGTCACCGGAAGATCCTCAGCTTTTTTCCAGAGAGTGCGGCAGAGAATCCCTGATGTTTGCCCTGCCCAGAGGCCATCGTTTCGGAAGGAGAAAGAGTCTGTCGTTTGCGGAAATGAACGGAGAAAATATGCTTTTAATGTCAAACATTGGGTTCTGGAATTTCGTGCGGACAGAAAAGATGCCGGACTCACGTTTTCTGACTCAGGATGACCGCTTTAATTTCAGCGAGCTGCTCAAAGCTTCCTCCCTGCCTGCCTTCACCTCCGACCTGGCAGAAAAGTATATCGAGGCCGATACAAACCGCATTCATGTGCCTATCTCGGATCCGGAGGCGGCTGTGACCTATTATCTGGTCTGCAGGAAAGAGGAGCGGAAGGAATTTCATAGCCTGTTTTCCTCCCTGAAGACAGTTTAAACTGCTGCATTGCCGGTTGCCAGACTGCTGCTAACTGTTGGGGCTTCATGACGCTTTGTTTGAAAGATGGAAGGAACTGGAGCTCTCTTTCGGGGATGGCAGGGAAGCTAAAGGTCCTCATCTGGAAATACTTTTTAAGCTGCCGTAACCGGAGGGAGAATCTGTTCAGCCAATGACGGCCTCCCTCCCATAAAACGGTATTTTTTATATCGATCCTTACAAAAGATTTCGCTAGTTTTGTATAATTCTTAACAAATTCTGCTTTCACGCTTTTTATATAAAATAATCTCCGGCTCTGCTCCGTTGCAGCCATATTCGCACACAAGAATGTAATTTCTATCGGCAACAACTCCATAACACCTTTCCTTGCCGGATATTTCAATTTGATTTCCTAAATAAACGTTGTTATCTTTCAGCAATTTTACTGTTTTCCCGTTTGCAAGAGGATATTCCAGATTCACAAAGAATCCGTTTAACAGATTGAGGTCGTTTACCTCAACCCCTTTGATTCCAAGCCCGTTAATCTCTGAAATCAGGTTCTCCTTGAAACGCAGAAATTCATCTTTTCCGCCTTGCTCGATACATTCGGCGACAATACAATTTCCGCCAAAAGGATGCCCCTTTACATTCTGACAGCTGCCGCATTCCTCCCGGCGGCTGCACCTGCTGCAGCAGTTTGTACCACAAAGTTCATGCATATATATCTCTCCCCATACCAATTTTCTGATTTCATTATACTTAAAAGCCATGCGCAATTCAACTGCAGAAAGCGAGGTTGCAACTCTCCCAAACAATTGCATCCAAACGGCTTATTCTCCGGGAAGAATACCCTCGAATTATGCCAAAAAGTAGAATACCATTTGACAGAGGGATGAGAGTCCCTCATTCCCATTCTGGACGGCATGGGTAAATCGGGAGACAAGAACAGATTTCCCGGAAAAGCATGACGAAGTATTCTCAGGCGTCTTATCATAAATGAAGTAAATAGGTTAGTAGACTATAGCCATTATGCATCCTGAATATTCTAAAGCAAAATTAAGATATTTCTTAAGAATTCTTAAAACCGAGCATGTTGTCTTTTCTTTTTAATAGCCCTATGATATACTGTCGAAACCTGTTAAGCATTTGCAGATAGAGAATCAGTAATCACATTACACGAAGTATTCGACAATCAACAAAATGTTTTGCTTTTTCAGGATTTCCGTCTTTAACAGGATATTGAAGACAGCCGGTTTTTGCGTATCGGTACAGTTCCTGCAAGACAATTTATCAACGGAAGGAGGCTATAAGGAACCAATCGAATGACCATATCACCAGGTCAAAAGAATATTCAGCTATATGTAGCTTATCAAGAAATTAATACCCAGGTGCGGAATTAATAAAAGCACACCATACCATAACAGGTATGTGCAAATCTATTACATAGGAGGATATATGAAATTACGCAATTATTTAGTACTCTCTCTCTGCCTTCTGGCTTTATCCGGCTGCAGCAGCAGCCCACAGGAAACAACTGCTGCATTTGCAGAAACCGCTGCGGTTGAAGAAACAAGCAGCGAGGCAGCTATGGAGGCGGTTCAGGAAACAGCCGCGCAGACAGCTTCAGAGGTAAGCCCCGAAACAACCGCTTCGGCAGCTGCAAAGGCAGTCCAGCAGACTACTGCTGCAGCCACGAAGGCTGTTGTGCAGACCACAGCCGCAGCAGCTACAGCGGCTGCTCAGACAGAAAGTAAGACAGTTTCTCAATCCAACGTGGATTTGAAGAGCCTGACGGATATGGTGGGAAAATCGGACTCTGAAGTAACTGCACTCCTGGGTCAGGGAGAGGAAGTGAGGAACGAAGCAGGACTTATTCTGGATCGTACCTACGCACTCTCGATCCTGGGGGAAAATGCAAACGTCTCCCTGACCTTCAACTTATATCAGGAAGGTTCCAATATTCTGGAACAGGCAGTTATCAGCTTAGGACAGTCTGATATCAAAGAATACGCAAAAACACTGACTCAGTTGTTCGGCGAACCGACAGAAACCTATGAAAAATCCTATTTCTTTGCTTCCGGCAGCAAAACCTTAGTCCTGGCCGATCCCTACGGCGACGGCGCTTACATCGAAATATCTTTGGGTGAATAGATTTAAAACACCATTACCATATCGTTTTCTTTCACTGTCAGCAGGCCTTTCCTGCTGGCAGTTTTATCTTTCCGGAAAACTTCACATATTACAGGAACTCATCTATATGAACCGGAAAGTGCACCTTTGGCTCAGCGCCTGCTTTCCTTTAATTGATAATGATAAATGAAAAAGGACACCTCTCTAACGTTTTTTAGAAAAGTGTCCTATTCCGTCCTTAATACAGTTTGATATTATTCTGTATCTAATTTAAAATCTCTGATTAGTGTTCTCTGACCGCTTAAATTTATCGTACCCTTATAGCACAGTTATATTTGGGAACGAAAACGATTGTTTTCAGCCGCTTTAGTACAGCTTCGCACCTGCCGGAATCACGTCGTCCAGCATCAGAAGATTCAGTCCCTCATGTCCGTCATACTCATACACAGCGGAAATCAGCATTCCCTCGGAGTCAATGCCCATCATCTTTCTGGCAGGCAGGTTGGTGATGGCCACGCAGGTCTTTCCAACCAGCTCCTCCGGCTCATAGTACTCATGAATTCCGCTTAAGATTGTGCGTCTGCGCTCTGTTCCGTCATTCAGAGTGAACTTCAGGAGCTTCTTTGACTTCGGAACTGCCTCGCAGGCCTCAATCTTCACTACCCTGAAATCAGACTTTGCGAAGGTCTCAAAGTCCACGAAATCCTCAAATAACGGCTCAATCTTAACCTTGGAAAGGTCAAGCTGCGGCTGAGCTGCAGATACGCCGGCAAATGCGGAAGGTGCCTGGGCTTCTGCCGCCTGCACTGTCCTGCCCTCGCCTTTCTTTGCATCCAGTGACTTCATCGTCGGGAACAGCAGCACATCTCTGATAGCGTAGGAGTTGGTCAGCAGCATAACGAACCGATCGATGCCGATTCCAAGGCCTCCTGTCGGCGGCATGCCGATCATCAGGGCGTTGATGAAGTCCTCGTCCATGGAGCAGGCCTCGTCGTCTCCTGCTGCCTTTAAAGCCTCCTGGGCTAAAAATCTCTCCCTCTGATCAATCGGATCATTTAACTCAGAGTAAGCATTTGCAAACTCCCTGCGGGTAATGTAGAGCTCAAAGCGCTCTGTATACTCCGGATCCTGAGGCTTTCTCTTGGAAAGCGGGGAAATATCTACCGGGTGATCGGTGACGAAGGTAGGCTGAACCAGCTTATCCTCCACGTACTCCTCAAAGAACAGGTTCAGGATGTCGCCCTTCTTGTGGCGGGCCTCAAACTGGATGTTATGCTCCCTGGCAGCTGCCTTTGCCTCCTCGTCTGTGTGGATCTCCCTAAAGTCCACGCCGCTGTACTGCTTCACGGCATCGATCATGGTGATGCGGGCAAAGGGCTTCTCCAGATCGATGATCTCACCGTCGTACTCTACCTGAAGGGTTCCCAGCACCTTTCTGGCTACCTCACGGAACATGGTCTCTGTCAGCTCCATCATTCCCTCATAGTTGGTGAATGCCTGGTAAACCTCCAGAAGGGTAAACTCCGGATTGTGCTTTGTATCTGTTCCCTCGTTTCTGAATACACGTCCGATCTCGTAAACGCGCTCCATTCCTCCGACGATCAGTCTCTTTAAGTAGAGCTCAAGGGAAATTCTTAAATTCACATCCTCGTCCAGAGCGTTGAAATGAGTCTGGAACGGTCTTGCGTTGGCGCCGCCTGCATTGGCTACGAGAACCGGTGTCTCCACCTCCATGAAGTTCCTGCCGTCCAGGAAATTCCTGATCTCCTTTACAATCTGGGAGCGCTTGATAAAGGTATCCTTTACCTCCGGATTCATGATCAGATCCACATATCTCTGACGGTAGCGCATGTCTGTGTTTGTCAGGCCGTGGAACTTCTCCGGAAGGATCTGAAGGCTCTTGGAGAGCAGCTCAACACTTTTTGCATGGATAGAAATTTCACCTGTCTTAGTCTTGAACACCACTCCGCGGATACCGATAATATCGCCGATATCCAGCTTCTTGAAATCCTTGTAGGCCTCCTCGCCGATATCATCCCTTGCAACGTAAGACTGGATATTTCCCTGCAAATCCTGGAGGTTGCAGAAGGACGCCTTTCCCATGACACGCTTGGACATCATTCGTCCTGCCAGGGATACCTCTTTGCCCTCCATCTCCTCGTAGTTTTCCTTTACTTCCATGCTGTGCGCTGTCACATCGTACTTCGTGATCTGGAACGGATCCCTGCCACTCTCGCAAAGCTCGGAAAGCTTCTCACGGCGCACCTTTAATAAATGGTTTAACTCCTGCTCTTCTCTGTTGTTCTGCTGCTCTGCCACTGTCTTCACTCCTTTGTGCGGTTATTTATGATACTCTCTGGATCTCCAGCACCTTGTACTGGATCATTCCTGCCTGTGTCTCCACATCCACTACGTCGCCCACCTTCTTGCCAAGCAGCGCATGGCCCACCGGCGACTCGTTGGAAATCTTGTTCTGAAGGCTGTTTGCCTCTGTGGAGCCCACAATCTTGAACTCCATCTCCTCATCCTCCTCCACATCGAGGAGCTTTACGCGGCAGCCGATGTTGATCTTCTCAAGGTCAATCTCCTCCTCAACAACAACCTCCGCATTTTTTAAGAGCTTTTCCAGCTGCTCAATCCTTGCCTCAATATCTCTCTGCTCATCCTTAGCAGCATCGTACTCTGCGTTCTCAGACAGGTCGCCCTGCTCTCTCGCTTCCTTGATTTTCTGGGCGATCTCCTGGCGCTTGTTCACCTTTAAATCCTGCAGCTCGTCCTCGTACTGCTTTAAGCCTGTGTAAGTGAGAATGTGTTTCTTATCTGCCATGATACTTTCCTTCCTTTCGGATACATTTTATAGGGAAATCATCCCTTCTATTCCTGTGCCGCACCTTACTTTGGCACCTGTTTTTCTCTTTTTCTCTATTCTTTATTCTGCAACGCAATATTATAACTGAATTGACCGGCGATGTCAAGAATAGATCCCCCTGAACGCTCATATTTACAGGGTTTTCGGGGTGTCACAAAAGTACCGAAAGAGGGCTTGACGCGCCGCCTCCGTTCTCTGCATTTTCTACATCCGCTCCAGCACCAGCTCCGCAAGCTCCTCCATGGTTTCCACCAGGTTGATTTCATTTCGGAGGGCCGCCGAATGGGGGTATCCGGCCGTGTACCAGGATACATGCTTTCTCATCTCCCGCATGGCCGTATACTCGCCCTTAAATGCGACGAGCAGCTCTGCATGGCGCAGGATCATCTGCTTTACTTCCTCCGGCCCCTGCTTTGGCAGCACCTCCCCTGTTTTCAGGTAATGGTCAATCCTGCTGAAAATCCACGGATTTCCCTTGGCTCCTCTGGCCACCATCACCCCGTCGCAGCCGGTTTCCTCCATCATTCTCCCGGCATCCTGGGGTGTGAAAATATCCCCGTTTCCGATAACCGGAATTCTCACTGCCTCCTTCACCTGACGGATAATGTCCCAGTCAGCCTTTCCGGAATAAAACTGTTCCCTGGTTCTCCCATGGACTGCCACAGCCGCCGCTCCGCTCTGCTCCGCCATCTTTGCAAACTCCACGGCATTGACGCTCTCATCGTTAAACCCTTTTCGGAACTTGACTGTCACAGGCTTCTTCAGCTTTCTCGTCATGGCCGAGAGGATCTCTCCTGCCAGCTTCGGATTTTTCATCAGGGCTGAGCCCTCCCCGTTGTTCACAATCTTCGGAACCGGGCAGCCCATATTGACGTCAATGATATCATAAGGCCCTTCCTCCAGCATCAGGGCCATCTCACTCATGATCTCCGGATCAGAGCCAAAAAGCTGGACTGCCACAGGCCGTTCCTCCGGCTTCGTCTCCAGAAGGGGCTTCGTATTTCTGTTCTTGTAGAGAAGAGCCTTGGCGCTGACCATCTCCGTGCACATCAGGCCGCATCCCTGCTCTCTGCAGAGGATGCGAAAGGGCAGATCCGTCACTCCCGCCATGGGTGCCAGGGCCACCGGGCTGTCAAGCTCCACATTTCCGATTTTCAGCTTCATCTGTCCTGCCCTTTCCCGCTCTCCTGCGTCCTCTCTTCCTGAAGCCCGGCCCTCTCCTTCTCCTTTCTGGTCTCCGGCTCCTCTATTCCTTCCTTTCCGGCCTTCTCTGCCGCCTCCATCTCCTCAGCCTTCTTCAGAAGCTTTGCAATTTTCTCCCCGTCCTCGCGGATGAATACACGGTAGTAGAGTTCCAGTGATTCCAGCAGCTCTCTCTTTTCCCTCTGATACTGCTTGATTTTCAGCGCGCTTCCGATCTCGTCAAACAGATAGTCCGTATCAGCAGATGCCACCTTAAACTGGAGCTCTCCCTCCGGCGTAAATTCCAGTGTCAGCACGCCTCCCACGTCCTCCGTAAACATGACGCACATAATCTGAAGCTCCTCCTTCACTGCTTCAGGAAGGCCCTTGAATTTTTCGTTAAAATAGTATTTTTCCACATAGGAGTTGGCTCCGCAGAGCACCATAGTTTCTTCCATCTTCCTCTGTCATCCCCTTTCTCTTCTTTTGCCTTATCTGCTCCGGTTCGCCGCTTTGGGGCTCCGAAGCCTCTTATATGTCTTCGCCTCTCCTGTCCGTACAAAAAGACACCAGGACGTCTCTCCACGTCCTGATGTCTCTTTCTGAACTGTCATCTTTTCTCTTTCCGAAGGGCGGCTTTCTGCCTGCCTTTAGCGAACCAGCATCTTGCTGATATTGTACTGCTCCTCGGAAATATCCTTCTTCATGTTCAGAGCCTCCTGAATGTCATAGTCCACATACTCTCCGTTCTTATATGCCACTACCCGGTTGCTCTTTCCGGCGCACAGAAGCTCCACAGCCTTGGCGCCCATGATGGATGCGTATACTCTGTCCTTGCAGGTAGGCGCTCCGCCTCTCTGCATGTAGCCAAGGATGGTAGCCCTTGTCTCGATTCCTGTGGCAGCCTCAATTCTTCTCGCCATGGAAGCAGAGTGTCCGATTCCCTCGGCATTGATGATAATGTGATGCTTCTTGCCGCGCTTGCGGTTCTCGATAATGCGGCTGATAAGCTCCTGCTCATTGCCGTCATATCTCTCCGGAAGCAGAATGTCCTCCGCTCCGTTTGCAAGACCGCACCAGAGGGCGATGTATCCGGCGTTGCGGCCCATTACCTCGATGATGCTGCAGCGCTCATGGGATGTGGATGTATCGCGCACGCGGTCGATGGCATCCATGGCCGTATTCACTGCGGTGTCAAAGCCGATGGTATAGTCCGTGCAGGCAATATCCAGATCAATGGTTCCCGGAAGGCCCACTGTGTTGATGCCCAGGGCAGACAGCTTTCCGGCTCCCTTAAAGGAACCGTCTCCTCCGATTACCACAAGGCCGTCGATGCCGTGCTTGCGGCAGATCTCCGCGCCCTTCTGCTGGCCCTCAGCAGTGGTAAACTCAGGGCATCTGGCTGTGTACAGCACTGTGCCTCCGCGACCGATAATATCGGCAACGCTGAGTCCGTTCATATCCACAATCTCCTCCTGGAGAAGTCCGGCGTATCCCCTCATAATACCCTTTACCTTCAGCCCCTTGTTGATTGCTGTTCTGACTACCGCGCGGATTGCCGCATTCATTCCCGGTGCGTCGCCGCCGCTGGTGAGAACGCCGATTGTCTTAACTTCTTTTGCCATCTTCCTCTACCTCCATTTGCTACATCTATCAAAACACAAATGTTTCTGTATTTTATCGTGTCCATTCTAATTCATTTTCCCTATCTTTTCAATAGTTTTTTCCACGACTCTGATATTTTTTTCACCAAGTTTTGCAGAAAGGTTCCTGAGCAGGGTTTCGTCGGCGCTCACATTCCAGTTGGCCGGAAGCACCTTTTTCGCCCGCTCTGCCTCGAGATAAATCACAACCTGGTCATGACCCTCGCTGAGCTGGAGCATTTCGAGAAGCTCCTGCTCCGCCCCGAAATAGGCCTCCTTGTTTGGATATTTCAGCCAGATCTCCTTCGGCACCATGGAAAATGGGATAATTCTTTCACAAATCACCTTTCCCACCGGATCGTCTCCGATGGAAACTCTTCCCTGGACAAATACCTTTTCATCCACAATCAGGAGATCCCTCTTTTTCTCATAATCCTTCGGAAAGATCAGCACCTCCACGGTTCCCGCCAGATCCTCCACGGTGATAAAAGCCATCATCTTATTCTGTCTGGTAGTTTTGACCGTTTTTTCCGTAATCATGCCTCCGATTGTCACATAGGAGCCGTCTCTCACCTTGGCATGTCCCTCCTCCTCGTCTACGATAAAGTCCGAGGAGACGGCGGTGACGTTCTTTTTCCAGAGGTCCATGTACTCCTCCAGGGGATGACCGCTGACGTACACGCCCAGCATCTCTTTCTCAAAGGCCAGAAGCTCCTCCTTGGTGTACTCTCCCACATCCGGAAATGTGATCTGGAACTGCTCCTTCTCTTCCTCCTCCACAAAGTCGAACAGAGACATCTGCCCCTCCATGGAATTTTTCTTTTCTTTGTTTTTCTGCTCCAGAAGGGCGGCCGACACCAGGAATTTCTGTTTTCTTGTGCCGGGAAGACTGTCGAGGGCTCCCGATTTGATAAAGCTCTCGATGGTCCTCTTATTTACCTCCTTATTGCTCATCCGGTCAATAAAGTCTGCCAGGGATACAAAGGGCCCTCTCTCTGTTCTCTCTTTTACAATCTCATCCACCACAGTCTGCCCGATGCTCTTGAGCGCCGACAGGCCGTAGCGGATAGCGCCGTTTGATACGGAGAAGCCTCCCTCCCCCTCATTGATGTCGGGGGGCATGATTTTCATCCCCATCTGGCGACAGGTGAGAATATACTCGGAAACCTTGGACACATTATCCTTCACGGATGTCATAAGGGCCGCCATAAACTCCACCGGATAGTAATACTTCAGATACGCTGTCTGGTAAGAAACCACCGCATAGGCCGCGGCGTGGGACTTGTTGAAGGCGTATTTTGCAAAGTCGATCATCTCGTCGTAGATGGTGTTGGCCGTCTTTTCATCAATTCCGTTTGCGATGCAGCCCTTCACTCCCTCCTCCGGATTTCCGTAGACGAAGTTCTGGCGCTCCTTTTCCATAACAGCCGCCTTCTTCTTTGACATGGCGCGGCGTACCAGGTCGCTTCGTCCCAGGGTGTAGCCGGCCAGATCCCGCACGATCTGCATTACCTGCTCCTGATAGACGATACAGCCGTAGGTGGGGCTCAGAATAGGCTCCAGCTGAGGGCAGTCGTAGGTGATGGAGGCCCTGTCGTTCTTTCCCTTCAGATACTTGGGGATAAAATCCATAGGACCCGGGCGGTACAGGGAGATTCCGGCGATAATGTCCTCCAGATTCTCCGGCTTCAGCTCCTTCATGAAGCTCTTCATTCCGCTGCTCTCCAGCTGGAACACACCGTCATTCTTCCCCGTTCCCAGAGATTCCAGCACCGCCTTGTCATTATAGTCAATCTTGTTTAAGTCGATTTTAATATGGTGTGTCTTTTCCGCCTGGCGCACGGCATTCTGAATCACCGTGAGGGTGCGAAGCCCCAGAAAGTCCATCTTTAAAAGCCCCAGCTCCTCCAGGGTAGTCATGGTAAACTGGGTGGTGATGGAGCCGTCTGCAGCCCTGGAGAGAGGCACGTACTCATCTACCTTATTCCGGCTGATCACGACACCGGCCGCATGCATGGACGTATGTCTGGGAAGTCCCTCGAGCCTTCGGCTCATGTCGATCAGATACTTGATCTCCGGATCGCTGTCATAGGCCTCCCGAAGCTCCGGTGTCTTTAAAGCCTTGTCAAGGGTCATGCCCAGATCGCCCGGTATCATCTTGGCCACTGCGTCGCACTTTGCATAGGGCATGTCGAGCACTCTTCCCACGTCCCTGACCACACCCTTGGCTGCCAGGGTACCGAAGGTGACAATCTGAACCACCCGGTCCCTGCCGTACTTCTGAACCACATAGTCGATGACCTCCTGGCGCCTTTCAAAGCAGAAGTCTATATCAATATCCGGCATAGACACCCTCTCCGGGTTCAGAAAGCGCTCAAAAAGCAGGTTGTAGCGGATGGGATCAATGTCTGTAATCCTGAGGCAGTAGGACACAATGCTTCCAGCCGCAGAGCCCCGCCCCGGCCCCACCATAATATCGTGGGAGCGGGCAAAGTGAATGAAGTCCCAGACAATGAGGAAATAGTCCACATACCCCATGGACTGAATTACAGACAGCTCATAGTCAAGCCTCTTTCTCAGAGTGCCATCGTCGTCCGGGTACCGTGTCCGGAATCCCTCCTCGCACAGCTCATTTAAGTATTCCCAGGAGGTCTTTCCTCCCGGCACGTCGAACTGGGGGATCTTCGTGACGCCAAATTCAATCTCCACATTGCAGCGCTCTGCAATTTTATGGGTATTCTCAAGGGCTTCCAGGGCATATGGGAAGATACTCTTCATCTCCTCCTCGGACTTGAGATAATACTGGCCTCCCTCATAGCGCATCCGGTTCTCGTCTGCCACCTTTTTCCCCGTCTGGATGCAGAGCAGAATGTCATGAGATTTCTCGTCCTCCCTGTAGATATAGTGGCAGTCATTGGTGGCCACGAGAGGGATGCCCGTGTCCTGACTCATGCGCAGAAGTCCCTGGTTTACGGTTTTCTGCAGGGGGATTCCGTGATCCTGAAGCTCCAGGAAGAAGTTTCCCTCCCCGAAAATGCTCTGGTACCTGAGAGCCGCCTTTTTTCCCTCCTCGTACATGCCGCGGGCCAGATTTCTCTGCACCTCACCTGCCAGACACGCAGAAAGGCAGATAAGTCCCCTGCTGTACCTTTCCAGAGTCTCAAAGTCCACCCTGGGCTTGTAGTAGAATCCCTCCACAAAGCCCGTGGACACAATTTTCATCAGGTTCTGATAGCCCTCATTGTTCTCTGCAAGCAGAATCAGATGATAGTACTTATCTTCTCCCGCGCCGATCTCCCGGTCGAACCTGGAGCCCGGGGCGACGTAGATCTCGCAGCCCAGAACAGGCTTAATTCCGGCTTCCCTGGCGGCGCGGTAAAAGTCAATCACTCCGTACATGACGCCGTGATCGGTGATTGCCAGACTGTCCATGCCCAGCTCCTTCGCCCTCGCCACTAGTTCCTTTATCTTGGACGACGCGTCCAGCAGGCTGTATTCTGTATGCACATGAAGATGTGTAAAAGCCATGTATTCTCCTTTTCTTCTATTCTCTCTTTTATCTCTTTCTTCTATTTCTTCTATAAATCTGTCTCTTGAATCTATCTTTTGAACGATACCTTGGTTCTGATTTGGGTTTTCCATGTCCCATGACGATAGTGTATCACAAAAATCCTCTTTTGGCGACCTCTATCCTCCCCCGGCCTGCAAAATTGCGGTGCCCTCTGTGGGGCAGCTTCTCTGCCTTCCGTCTGCTTCCCGTCCGGGCAAAAACAGACAAAAAAAGAGGGAAACAGCTGACCTGCTCCCTCCGTGTCCATCTATATCTTGTCTTTCCACAGCAGCCGGACATACAGCTTCCTACTGTGCAGACAGGTATCTCTCGATATTTTCGATCGCCAGCTCCTCATCGCTTCCGTCTGCTGTGACAGTCACCTTTTCGCCTACCGGAAGTACAAGGGACATCATTCCCATAATGCTCTTGGCATTTACCTTTTTATTTGCGTATTCCATATAAATACGGCTTTCATACTGACTCGCCACCTGTACCAGCATGGCAACCGGGCGCGCCTCCAGACCTGATGCCAGTTCGATAGTGATTTCCTTACTTCTCATAACTTTCCTCCTCATTCTTTTAAGGAACAATTCCCTACTGCTGTTCTCTCTGCCCCCGCAGGTTTTCAGCAATGGCGCTGACCTTTCTCAGCCGGTGGTTGACTCCTGATTTTCCCACTGGCGGACTGAGGGCTTCTCCAAGTTCCTTCAAAGTTGCATCTGGCCGTTCCAATCTCGCCTGGGCGATCTCAGCTAGTGATTCAGGCAGATAGTCCAGTCCGACTGTGTCCCTGATATACTCAATATCTTCCAGCTGCTTGACGGCAGCGGACACTGTCTTATTAATATTGGCAGTTTCACAGTTGACCTGGCGGTTCACACTGTTTCTCATCTCCTTGAGAATTCTGATGTTCTCAAGCTCCATCAGAGCTACAGGAGCCTCCATGACACTGAGGATCTCCACGATCTGACTGCCCTCTTTAATATATACCACATAATACTTCTTCCTGACAACTATTTTTGCCTCAATGGAAAAAGTCGCTATGATTTCCTTCAGCTGCTCCGCCTTCTCCATGGACGCGCAGACAATCTCAAAATGATAAAATTTTTCCGGATCACTGATAGATCCAGCGGCTAGAAAGGCCCCCCGGATAAAGGCTCTCCGACAGCAGGAATTCTGGATGATCAGGTTTTTGACAACAGACATGTTCTCATACACGTCCCCGTCCTCGCAGAGAAGCCGGGCCGCCTGCAGCACTCTCACCGCATCCTCATTTTTCCTGACTGCCACTGTATACGTTCTGTTTTTTTTCAAAAATGCATTCCTGCGGATTGCCACATCCGCTCTAATATTAAATGCTTTTTTCAGTAAAGTAAAGTATTTTCTTGCAACAGCCACATTTTCCGTATGGATCCGTATGGTGTAGCTGTTGTCCTCCGTAATATGAACCTTCCCGCACAGGCTCAGAATAGCCGCTGTCTCCGCTATCTGGCAGTGTCTGGCAGGGCTCACCTGCCTAGACAGCTCCTCTTTCACATGTGAAGAAAAAGACAAATCTAACCCTCCTGCTTTCTCCTGCTGTCCTTCTCAATGTCTCTGTGCTCAATCTTAAGACCTATATCCTCCTCAGAGGAAAGCCTCTCATAGAGCTGATTGGCGATGGTGACAGAGCGGTGCTTTCCTCCGGTACATCCCACCGCGATGACAAGCTGGTTCTTTCCCTCCTCCACATAGTGGGGAAGGAGAAAGACAACCATATCGTAGAGCTTTTTCAGGAATTCCTCTGCAAGCCCTCCGCCCATGACAAACTCCTGTACCTTTGCCTCATTGCCCGTGTGGTTTTTCAGCTCATCCACATAGTAGGGGTTGGGCAGAAAGCGCACATCAAACACCAGATCCGCATCCACCGGTATGCCGTACTTAAAACCGAAGCTGAGCACGGTCACAAACAGACTCCTGTAATCCTCATTGGACACAAAGATTTTTTCCAGCTCCATCCGAAGCTCCTTAGTCAGGAGCATACTGGTATCCAGGATATAGTCGGCCTTCTTTTTCAGGAAAGCCACCCTCCTTCGCTCCCTCTCAATCCCCCGGTCAATCCGCTCCAGGCCTGCCAGGGGATGGCTTCTCCTGGTTTCCTTATACCGCTTGATGAGAACCTCGTCGCTGGCGTCCAGAAACAGGATTTCATAGGAAAATCCCTTCTGATCCCATTCCTTCAAAACGGCTCCCAGCTCTTCCAGAGATTCCCCGCTTCTAATGTCAATTCCCAGGGCCGCCCGGCTGTGTTCTCCTCTTCCAGCGCTTATCAGCTCCGCAAACTTTCCCACCAGCTGGATCGGAAGGTTATCCACACAGTAAAATCCCATATCCTCAAGCATTTTAAGGGCTGCCGTCTTTCCGGCTCCGCTCATTCCCGTTACGATGACAAGACGCATAATCTACTCCTTCTCTGCACCGTCTGCCTCCTGCCTGCCCCTGAAAAGCTCCTGCTGTCTGTTTTCATTTTCAAAGCCCAGAAACTTTACCTCGGGCTCAAGGCAAACGCCTGACGTCTCCCATACTCTCTTCTGTACTTCCTCTATCAGTGCTCTTATATCCTCCGGTGTGGCCTGATTTCTGTTGATGACAAAGCCGGCATGCTTTTCAGAAACCTGGGCTCCTCCCACAGAGTACCCCTTAAGCCCTGCATCCTGGATGAGCTTTCCTGCAAAATAGCCCTCCGGCCTTTTAAATGTGCTTCCCGCGCTGGGGTATTCAAGGGGCTGCTTTTCCCGCCTGGCTGCGGAAAGCTCTTCCATCCTGGCCCGTATCTTTCCTTCCTCCCCTTTTCTGAGAGTCAGCCTTGCAGAGAGGACGGTCAGTCCCCTCTCCGGAACACAGCTGTGGCGGTAGGACAGGGCAAGCTCTTGTGCAGGAAGCTCGCGGATCTGCCCCTCCCTCTCCATCACCCGTACAGAGCTCAGAATGTCCTTCATCTCGCCGCCGTAGGCCCCGGCGTTCATCACCACGGCCCCTCCCAGGGTTCCGGGGATTCCCGCTGCGAACTCAAAGCCTGTAAGCCCGTTTTCCATAGCCAGACGTCCGATTCGGGAGAGAAGAATCCCGGCTCCGGCGCAGACAGTCACGCTGCCGTCCTCCGCAGTCCGGAGGGGAAGCCTCCCTCCTGCTGCCTGGCCTTTATTTCCGTCCTTCTCGCAGACGGCATCCCTCTCTTTTTCCAGGCTGCAGCCAAGGAACTCTCCCTCCAGCTTAATCATTACCCCGTCATAGCCCCTGCTGCCCACCAGAAGGTTGCTTCCGTTTCCCAGAAGATAAAATGGTATCCCCAGCTCCCTGCACAGAAGCGTCACACGCCGCAGCGCTGCCTCATTCTGCACAGCCGCAAAAAATGCGGCCTTTCCTCCTGTCCGGAAGGTCGTGTGGGCAGCCATGGGCTCGTCTGCCCTTACGGCCTCTCCCCCTGCTGCCTCACAGAGACTCTCATAAAAATCACGCATAAGCTGTCTTTATCCTCGTATTATATAGTAGTAGTGTTTATAGACCCTCTCCAAGGTCTGTATGCTATA
>NZ_QUJI01000020.1:0-59116 GCF_003480545.1 Clostridium sp. AM29-11AC | reverse complement strand
GTCCGCCGCCACCGCCCAATCGGCCGTGGGGTCCGCCGCCACCGCCGGATCGGCCGTGGGGTCCGCCGCCAAGCCAGCCTGGAAAAAGGGGAGAGGTTGAGCTTTCTGACATCATTATGCTTCTCCTGCTGGGAGATGTTCAGCACAGAAGATGCCTGCATAGAAACTGCGGCTGACAGGCCAAACCAAATCAGTCTCCGGAAAACAGATAAATATGGCATAAGCCATGGTGTTCAAAGGGTGCCGATACTGTCGGCGCCCTTTGAACGCGTTCCACGGCACAGGGGGAAACGCTGCCTTTTCCTTGTTAAAAGACTGAAAAATATGCTATAATGGGCCCAAAGGCATTCAAAGCAATAAAAGGTGCCGACAGCAGCCGGGATGGAAGCGGGCGGACAGCTGATTATCAGTGTGCGCTGCCTCTGTTTGCAGGCTCAAAGGAAGGTAGAAGCACGATACAGGAAAACCGATCATTGAGGATGAAGATAAATGAAGAGATTCAGCAAAAAACTTTGGATTATATGTGCGGCAGTTCTGCTGGCAGCGGCTGCGGGAGCGGCTTACTTAGCCCTGCCTCTGCGGGGAGAAAGGAAGGAGGAAACTGCCTATACGCCGATGGAGGACGCAGATTTGCCTGTAGCCTATATGGAGATGTGCGGCCGGCAGATGAATCCCCTTTACGGATTCAGGGAGGATGACAGGGACTGCGCCGGAAGGGGAAATCTGACTGTGCTTCCCCAGGATCGCCGCCTGACGGTGGATTTTTATAACCTGGACAGCAGAATTACGGGCGTGCAGTACGAGATCAGGAGTTTGGAAGACGAGAGACTGATCGAGAGAACAGTGGTACAGAACTGGCACCAGGACGAAGGTTCACAGGAGGCGGTGACGATTCTGCCCATTCAGAACCTGATTGACAAGGATAAGGAGTACATCCTGACGCTGGCGATTGCCACGGAAAATCAGCCGGCCATCTATTACTATACGAGGATTGTCTGGACAGACAATACCTTCCTTGGGGACATGCTCTCCCTGGCGGAAACCTTTTCCGACAATACGTTCCACTATGAGAATGCTTCGGATCTGACTACCTATCTGGAGACAGACGCTGCGGCAGACAACAGCTCCCTGGGCAATGTGACTCTGAAGAATAGCTTTGACCAGATTACGTGGGGCAGTCTGGAGATGGAGAAGGCCGGAAATGTGGAGGTAGAGCTGAAAGAGATGCAGGGCATTATGGCCAGTGTAAGACTCAGCTATTTGGCGGCCCGCATGGAGAACGGAGAAGCTGCGGAGTACTATGATGTCTGCGAGGATTTCACAATGAAGTGGAATGCACAGAGAATCTACATGATGGACTATAACAGAACTGTAAACCAGGTGTTTGACGGGGATCCGGCTCTCTATTCGGGAAAGCGGATTATGCTTGGCATCTCCGACGGAACGGGCCTTCAGGAGATAACCTCCCCAAATGGAAGATTTCACGGATTCGTGACGAACGGAGAGCTGTGGCTGTATGACGGGGAAAGCCAGGTAAATACAAGGGTATTCTCGTTCAGACAGAGTGAAACCGATCCGCTCATCGATGTGACAGGATACGGCCTGAAAATTCTTTCGGTGAGCGATGAGGGGGAAGTGGATTTTCTGGTAAACGGCTATATGAGCAGAGGCAGCCACGAGGGAAGTGTTGGCGTTGCCCTGTGGAGATACAGGATGGAGGGCAATTCCCTGACAGAGAGGCTCTATCTGCCTGCGGACGAGGGGAGCGAGGAGCTTCAGCTTGGCATTGACAGGCTCAGCTACCTGGGAGAAAATGGAATCCTCTATCTAATGATGGGAAATTCTGTCTACTCTGTCAACATGGAAACAAGGGAGTCCCGTATTCTGGCTGAGGGACTGACGGAGGAGAATTTTGCAGTGGGAGCAGGGCAGTCCAGGATCGCCTGGCAGGACGGCACGGATGCCTACGACGCATCTACCGTGCATGTGATGGATCTGAAGACCGGAAGAAGCGATCAGATCCATGCGCCGGAGGGAAAAAATATCAGGATTCTGGGCTTTGTGGGAAGCGATCTCGTCTACGGCCTTGCGGAGGAAAACACAGGTGCCGTCATCAATGGAAGGACGGCGCAGGTGCCCATGTACGCTCTGGAAATCGCCGGGGAGGATATGCAGATTCAGACCCGGTATGAGAAGGAGGGCATCTATATCACAGACGTGGAGATCCGGGACAGCCGCGTGCATCTGGAAAAGCTCTCCCGCGCAGGGGACAGCTATACGTCAGCCGGAAACGACACCCTTGTGTGCAATGAGGAGATGGAGGAGGACACGCTGGCGGGAATCGGGTATCTGGCATCGGAGGAAAAGGGCAGGGTGTATTTTGTCCAGCTGGATGAATCTGTTTCCGGTTCCGAAATCCGTCTTAAGGTGCCGGAAAAGGTGATGGCGGAGGAAAACAATACGGTATCCGTCACAGAAAGCACGCCTCTTGAGAAAAAGCAGTATTATGCCTACAGCGAGGGAAGGCTGCGGGGAAGGTTTGTGCATTTTGCGGATGCGGTGACAGCGGCTTACGACGGTATGGGAATTGTCACAGATGAGGCAGGCCGCGTGTTCTGGGCCAGAGCGGACAGGCCGGACATCAGGACAATCCGGGATCCCCAGAGTCTGGTGACGGATATTGAGCGATACCTCAGGGAATTTGCAGACGGAGAGCTGGAGACCTCAGACGGAGGGGCGATTATTGATGCAGGAGGGCTGAGCCTGAACCAGGTTCTCTACTTTGTGGGAAGAGGCTATCCGGTGGCGGCCTACACGGGAGACGGCTCATATATGCTGATTTACGGGTATGATCCGTATAATATTTCCTGTCTCTGGAACCCCGGAACGGAAAACGCCTATACAGACAAAATGGGGCTTAACGATGGGGCTGCCTGGTTTGATTCCAATGGAGGCAATGATTTTGTAGCCTTTCTGACAGATTTGTAGGGGGCAGATCCGGCGGCGCCTTACTGGCTGTTTTCGGGGGGCTTTGCGAAATAAATGGGCATTAACCTTTACAAATTCTGCTGATATGTTATAATCAGTTAATAAAAAGTCAAGAAAATGTAAGAATCAGCAGAGGTCAGAGACCTGGCATTTGTGTTTTTCAATTATAGATAGAGGTGCAAGATGGAACAGTATATCATGAAAGGCGGCAATCCCCTGGTCGGTGAGGTCACCATCAGCGGAGCGAAAAATGCCGCCCTGGGAATATTAGCTGCATCAATAATGACCGACGAAGAAGTGATCATAGAAAACCTGCCGGATGTGCGGGATATCAATGTACTCTTGGAGGCCATCGAGGAGATCGGGGCGAGGGTGGACCGCATTGACCGCCACACGGCGAGGATTAATGCCAGACACATTAAGGAAGTCAGCGTGGACGATGAGTACATAAGAAAGATCCGCGCTTCCTACTATTTTATCGGGGCGCTCCTCGGAAAGTACAAGAGCGCCGAGGTTCCCCTGCCGGGCGGCTGCAATATCGGAAGCCGTCCCATTGACCAGCACATCAAGGGCTTTCGGGCTCTGGGCGCCGAGGTGGAGGTAAAGAGGGGAGCCGTTGTGGCTCACGCCATTGATCTGGTGGGAAGCCATATCTATCTCGACGTAGTCAGCGTAGGGGCGACTATCAATGTGATGATGGCCGCTACTCTGGCAGAGGGAGAGACGATTATCGAGAACGCGGCCAAGGAGCCTCACGTGGTGGATGTGGCCAACTTCTTAAACAGCATGGGAGCCAATGTCAAGGGAGCAGGTACGGATATTATCCGAATCAGAGGAGTCAGGAAGCTTCACGGAACTGAGTATTCCATTATTCCGGATCAGATTGAGGCTGGTACATTTATGTGCGCAGCTGCTATTACCCGCGGCGACATTATGGTACAGAATGTGATCCCCAAGCATCTGGAGGCCATCACAGCCAAGCTGATCGAGATGGGCTGCGAGGTGACAGAGTTTGACGAGGCTGTGCGGGTGGTTGGAAAGCCCCGCCAGAAGCATATGGATATTAAGACCCTGCCCTATCCGGGATTTCCCACTGACATGCAGCCGCAGATTACAGTGACTCTGGCCCTTGCAGAGGGAACCAGTGTGGTGACAGAGAGTATTTTTGAAAACAGGTTTAAATATGTGGATGAGCTGTCCCGCATGGGCGGAAATATCAAGGTAGAGGGAAATGTGGCCATTATCGACGGCGTGAAGGGCTTTACGGGAGCTACGGTCAATGCGCCGGATCTGAGAGCAGGAGCCGCCCTCGTTATCGCAGGCCTGGCTGCCGAGGGCTACACGGTGGTAGACGAGATCGGCTACATCCAGAGAGGCTATGAGAACTTCGAGGAGAAGCTGAGAGGCCTGGGAGCTATGATTGAGAAGGTCGACTCCGAGAAGGAAGCCCAGAAATTCAGACTCAAGGTGGGCTGATGGAGGAAGGCGCCAACTTCTTAAAGAGGAGGGTACCTGAAGATTCAGACAGCGGAAAAACATGAAAATTTCATAAATTCTCTTGACAGCAGAGAGAGAGTAGGCTATCATACATATCGCAGCAAATTCATAGAGTGCGTAATATCCCTTATTCAGAGTGATGGAGATACAAAGGATCTGAGAAGTCACGGCAACCCCGCAGAAACGGAAGGTGCCAGCCTGAGCGAGGAACCGCATGAGCGGCAAATCGAGCAATAAGAGGAATTGATAGAAATGAGATCAAGTCCGTATTGCTACGGACTTTTTTCTTTGCCTGCAAAGAGGCCAAAGCGGTTTCCTGTCCCAGAAAGAGCATGGAGACAGGGCGGTGCAGAGAGCAGGCATAACAGGAGATGGGAGATACGCCCTGGGAAATCAAAGAAGGAGGAACAACGTGGAGAAATTACTTTTTACATCCGAGTCAGTTACAGAAGGCCATCCGGACAAAATGTGCGATCAGATCTCCGATGCGATTCTGGACGCTCTCATAGAGAAGGATCCTATGAGCCGCGTGGCCTGCGAGACGGCAGTGACCACAGGCCTTGTGATGGTAATGGGTGAGATTACAACAAATGCCTACGTAGATATTCAGAAAATTGTCAGGGAGACCGTGCGCGAGATTGGCTATGACCGTGCCAAGTACGGCTTCGACTGTGATACCTGCGGTGTGCTGACTGCCATTGACGAGCAGTCTGCCGACATTGCTCTGGGAGTTGACAAGGCTCTGGAGGCCAAGGAGCACAGAATGTCTGAGGAGGAGATCGATGCCATCGGAGCAGGCGACCAGGGAATGATGTTCGGCTTTGCCACAAACGAGACAGAGGAGTATATGCCATACCCTATCTCTCTGGCTCACAAGCTGGCACGCCGTCTGACAGAGGTCAGAAAGAACGGCACCATGCCGTATCTGCGTCCTGACGGAAAGACACAGGTTACGGTGGAGTACGATGAGGCAGGAAAACCGTTCCGCCTGGATGCGGTTGTCCTCTCCACACAGCACGATGAGAAGGTGACCCAGGAACAGATCCATAAGGATGTGAAGCGCTATGTCTTTGATCCGGTGCTTCCGGCCGGTATGATCGACACAAATACCAAGTTCTTCATCAACCCTACAGGCCGCTTCGTTATCGGAGGCCCCCACGGAGACAGCGGACTGACCGGAAGAAAGATCATCGTGGACACCTACGGCGGATATGCCCGTCACGGCGGCGGAGCATTCTCCGGAAAGGACTGCACAAAGGTGGATCGCTCTGCAGCTTACGCAGCCCGCTATGTGGCAAAGAACATTGTGGCTGCAGGGCTGGCTGACAAGTGCGAGATTCAGCTCTCCTACGCCATCGGCGTGGCTCATCCTACCTCCATCATGGCGGATACATTCGGAACGGGAAAGCTCTCCGACAATGAGCTGGTGGAGATTATCAGAAAGCATTTTGACCTGCGCCCGGCAGGCATCATCAAGATGCTGGATCTGCGCCGTCCGATTTACAAGCAGACAGCGGCTTACGGACATTTCGGAAGAAATGATCTGGACTTGCCGTGGGAGAAGTTAGACAAGGCGGATATGCTGAAGGAGTACCTTCCGAAATAGCAGAAAGCTCATTGCCCGCTTGAAATTCTGACCCTGACCATAAACGCCATGGACAGACTTTGGCGGCAGCCGTTTGGATCATAGGGAATTTCCCTTGTGACTGGACGGGCTGCCGCCCTTTTTATTCTCCCAGAATATCGCTCAGACAGTCTGTGCAATAGAAAACCTCGCCCAGGCAGGGGTACCCTGCGGTTAAATATTTCATAATTTTCTGATCAATTATTTTAGATATAAAATTAAACCAATTATTTTCGAAAAATTTTGAAAATATCTTGAATTTTTGGCGTGAAAGGTATATGCTCTTTATATAAGCAGCAGAGGATAAGACAGAAGAAGGACTTTTGCGAAAGATGAAAGCGGGGTTTTAAGATGATTGAAAAAACAATCGGCAGGATGCCGGCCCCAGGAGAAGCAGTAACGTCCGGAACAGGCAGAAAAAATTCTGCGGGCACCTATATTGTCAGGAAAGCGGTAAAATATATTCAGGAGAACTACAGAAATCGTCTGACACTAGCGGTGGTGGCGGAGCAGCTCTTTGTGAGCCAGTGGCATTTGAGCAAGCTGATCAACCGGTATACGGGAAACAGCTTTTCGGAGCTCCTGAATCAGGTGAGGATTGAGGAGGCCAGAAAGCTGCTGAAAGATCCAAAGAGGCGGGTTGGGGATATCGCCGTGGAGGTGGGCTTTTCAGACAGCGCCCATTTCTGCCACGTCTTTAAACGTCAGATCGGCATATCAGCGGGGGAGTACAGGAACAGGGTGATGAAAGGCCTGATAGATGAGGAAAGTGAGGAGGTCTGAGGAAAAGTATCTGTCGGGAAAAAGTTTAGATAACTTTTAGAAACGGAAGTCTTAAAATATGGTATACTTAAAAGAGCTTAAAAGAGTATGAGAAAACCGTGTGGAGCAGGGGCATCCGGTTTTCTCATATTTTTGTAAAGGAGAAAGTATGAAGATCAAAACGCGTCTGGCTATTGCCTTTATCACAATTACAGTGGTGCCGATTTTCCTCATCTATGCGGCGATTACGGCTCTGAGCAATTATCAGATTCGTTCTTTCCAGAAAACCTACGGCCTGAGCGAGCAGGTAGATCTGCTGTCGGGAAATTCCATGCAGGTGTTCAATCGCCTCACCATAAATACGGAGAAAAAAATCCGGGAGGTGGCGGGGACGGAGCCGGAGAAGCTGGAAACGCCAGAATATTTGGACAGAGTGAACAAGGTTCTGGAGGACAAGTATTCCTTTCTCATGGTGCGCAAGGGAGACCGCATTATCTATCAGGGAGCTTTGGACGGGGAGGATCTGGTCGACGGTCTTCCCGCCTACGGCGATTATAATGGAAACGGGCTGTCGGGAGGAGTTTACCTGGACGGTGAAGAGCAGCATCTGCTAAAACAGATTGATTTCCGGTTTGACGACGGCAGTGAGGGAAGCGCATTCATTGTCACAAATGTAGGCGAGTATATGCCGGAGATTAAATCCATGCTCATGGAGATGCTCCTGGCTGGAATCGCCATCATCTGTCTGACAGGCGGCCTCCTGGTGATGTGGGTGTACCGATCGATTTTATCGCCGCTCCACAGGCTCAGAGAGGCGACACAGAAGATACGGGACGGAAATCTGGATTTCACGCTGGACGTGGGAGATGACGATGAGATCGGACTTTTATGCCAGGACTTTGAGGAGATGCGCCTCAGATTAAAGGAGTCAGCGGAGGAGAAGGTTCAGTATGACAAGGAGAGCAAGGAGCTGATCAGCAATATTTCCCACGATCTGAAAACGCCCATCACGGCCATTAAAGGATATGTGGAAGGGATTCAGGATGGCGTGGCCTCCTCTCCGGAAAAGCTGAGCAAATATATCCGCACGATTTACAACAAGGCAAACGATATGGACCGCCTGATCGACGAGCTGACCTTTTACTCTAAGATTGACACAAACAGGATTCCATACACGTTTTCCAAAATCAATGTGGCTGAGTATTTCTGGGACTGCGTGGAAGAGGTCGGCCTGGATATGGAGACCAGGGGAATCGAGCTTGGCTATTTCAACTATGTGGACGAGGATGTGCTGATTATCGCGGATGCGGAACAGATGAAGCGCGTAATCAACAATATTATCGGAAATTCTCTCAAATATCTCGACAAGAAAAAGGGCATTATCAATATCAGAATTAAGGATGACGGCGATTTTGTCCAGATTGTCATAGAGGATAACGGGAAGGGCATAGCGGCGAAGGATCTGCCCTATATTTTCGACCGGTTCTACCGGACAGACTCTTCGCGAAACTCCTCCAAGGGAGGCAGCGGAATCGGTCTCTCCATTGTGAAGAAGATTATCGAGGATCACGGGGGACGCATCTGGGCCACCAGCAAGGAAGGAATCGGCACAGAGATTCACTTTGTGCTTAGAAAATATCAGGAGGTTATTCAGGAATGAGCAGAATTTTAATTGTTGAGGATGAGGAAGCTATCGCAGAGCTGGAGAAGGATTATCTCGAGCTTTCCGGCTTTGAAGTGGAAATCGAAGACAATGGGGAAACCGGCCTGAAAAGAGCGCTGGAGGAGGATTTTGATCTCCTGATTTTAGACTTGATGCTTCCGGGAGTAGATGGATTTGAGATTTGCCGGAAAGTCAGGGAGGCGAAAAATACGCCCATTATCATGGTTTCCGCAAAGAAGGATGACATTGACAAAATCCGGGGACTGGGGCTGGGAGCGGACGACTATATTACAAAACCCTTCAGCCCAAGCGAGATGGTCGCCAGAGTCAAGGCCCACATGGCCAGATACGAGAGGCTGATCGGAAGCGGGATGCCGGAGAATGAGATTATTGAGATACGCGGACTTAAAATTGACAAGACAGCCAGAAGAGTCTATGTAAATGGGGAGGAGAAAAACTTTACCACAAAGGAATTTGACCTGCTCACATTCCTCGCGCAGAATCCGAACCATGTATTCACTAAGGAAGAGCTGTTCAGCCGTATCTGGGATATGGAATCTCTGGGGGATATTGCGACAGTGACCGTGCATATTAAGAAGATCAGGGAGAAGATCGAGTTTAATACGGCAAAGCCTCAGTATATCGAGACGATATGGGGAGTCGGCTACCGCTTCAAGATGTAGGATGGAGCGGAAAAAGCGGCAGAAAAGCCGACGGCTGCAGGCTGAAACGTATGGGGGACAGGGATAAAGAGCTTATCCCTGTCCCTGTTTTGGTGTGAGAGCAGAGACGGCGAGAGAGAAGAGAAAGGCGCAGAGGAGGATTTGAAGAACGGAGATGGAGAAAGGTACATTTTCAGGAAAAATGCGCGGCAGCTGCAGGCGGAGACAGTCTGAAAATATCCGGGAGCAGAGAACCTGCCTGGAGGATGCAGCGGTAATTGTAGTACTTTTTATATTTTCGCTGATTCTGCTGCTGCTTCTTTTTTTCAGTGTGACGAGAAGCGCAACCGTCTACGGCGGGGCGGAGAAGGTGAGGTTTTATACAGATTCACCGCTGTTTCACCTGTTCGTATTCGCAGTCGTCACCGCTGCGGGAGTGATTCTGACCAGGGAGCAGGAAAACGGAAGCCGCCTCTGTCCTGCACTTAACAGGATTCAGTATAAACGCTGGATGACGATTCTATCCGGGCTGTACCTGATCTGGATTATGGGGATGCTCTTTGCCCCCGCGTCAGATCAGAGGCTGGTAGTGGATTCTGGAAAGGCCCTGGCTGAAGGCGATATGTCGCCGTGGAATCCCATCGGTTTTAAGTACAGCGGTTACAGATGTGAGGGGTATGCCTACACCTATCCCCACCAGAACGGGCAGATTCTGTACGCGGCTTTGCTGGCGCTGATAGCGGGGGAAAACACGGCTTTTCTCTGGCAGATTTTAAATGTAGCTTTTCTGGCGGCCGGAATGTATTATACGGGAATGCTGGCAAAGGAAGTTCTCCCGCTCAGGCGCAGATATGGACTGACGCTTTTCCTGTCTGCCTTCCTTCCGTTTTCCTTCTATTTTACATTTGCTTACAGTACAGTTCCGGGATTTGCCTGTTCTGCGGCAGCTCTCTGGTACCAGAGATGTTTTCTGAGGGGCGGAGGAAGAAAAAATCTGCTCCTCTCGGCCCTCTCTATCGCGGCAGCTATTCTGCTTAAATCCAATTACCTGATCGTGCTGACGGCTATGGTAATCTTCTTTGCGGCAGATGCAGTATTTAAGCGGAGGGCCGCCTCCCTGCTGAGGGCTGTCCTGGCGGTATCTTTTTATGTTATCAGCCACAGCGCCGTGCTCTTTGGGCTCTCTGCGGCAGCCGGACATCCGGTGGAGGGAGGGCCCCCTATGATAACCTGGCTGGAGATGGGACTTCAGGATGGCAGCCGCGCCCCCGGCTGGTTCAACAATTATAATGTATATATTTATCTCGACAACCATGAGGATCCGGAGCTGACTCAGGCTGCCGTGGAGCGGGATCTGGCTATGACTGTCCAGTATTTTCTGGAACACCCTGATTATACGGCCGATTTTTTTGAGAAAAAGATTCAGTCTGTCTGGGCAGAGCCCACCTTCCAGAGTCTCTGGATTCAGGAGGTGAAGGGGCCGGGGTGGCTGTTTCCGTCGTTTACCCGCTCACTGTTCAGGGAAGGAGGATGGGCGAACGAAATCTACTGGGAGCTGTGCAACGCGCTGCAGAGCCTGATCTACGGGGGAGCGCTTCTGTTCGTAATCTTTAAGAGGGGCAGAGTGAGATTTGAAGGGCTTATCTTTGCGGTGATTTTTATCGGGGGATTTTTGTTCCACCTGTTCTGGGAGGCGAAAGGGCAGTACACGGTCTGTTATTTTCTTATGCTGCTCCCCTATGCCTGGAGCGGGTTTGGAGGATGGATTGCCTGGGTTAATGAGCAGCTGGGAGACAGGGCGAAAGGCAGAAAAGCGTGAAGGAAGAAAACTGCTTGCAAAGGAAAGAGAGTACGCCTATAATGTAGGTTATATGTGCCTGCATGCCCGAGAGCCGTCCAGGAAATAAGGGCATGGAGAGGCAAAAGGAAATAGAATAAGTTAAGACTGAAACAAAGGAAAAGGGGAGAATGATATGAATGAAGCACTGAGGGGAAGAAAGCTCCTGATCGTGGGGCTTACTCTGTTCTCTATGTTTTTTGGAGCAGGAAACCTGATATTTCCGCCGTTTCTGGCAGCCCAGGCGGGGACGGCAGTGTGGCCGGCCCTTCTGGGTTTTCTGGTCAGCGCGGTGGGACTTCCTGTGCTGGGAGTGATTGCCGTATCACGTTCAGGAGGTCTTGACAGGCTGGCGGGGAGGGTTCATCCGGCCTTTGCCAGAGTATTTACTATCCTGATTTATTTGTCTATCGGTCCGTGTCTGGCAATTCCCAGAACGGCCAGCACTTCATTTGAGATGACAGTGCTTCCGGTTCTCAGAGACGGGCAGGGGACGGCAGTGTGGCAGCTCATATATTCTGTCGGATTCTTTTTCATAGCCGCACTTCTGGCTCTCAATCCGGAGAGACTGACCCAGAGGCTTGGAAAGATTCTCTGTCCGGTACTCTTATGCCTGATTTTTTTTCTTTTTGCAGGAAGCCTTTTTACAGCCGGTCAGACAGCGCCTGAGCCTGCGGCCGCTTACAGCGGGGCTGCACCTGTAAGTGGATTTCTGGAGGGATATCAGACAATGGATACCATTGCCGCTCTGAACTTTGGCATTGTCATTTCTCTGAATATCAGGGAGATTGGGGTGAAAAGCGAGAAAGCAGTGATGAGTTCCACAATCAGGAGCGGACTGATTGCCGGCGTTCTGCTTGCGGTTGTATACATTGCCCTTGCCTACACCGGAATCAAGGCAGGGCCTTCTGCCCAGAGCCTTGACAATGGGGCCAAGGTGCTGACCTTTGCAGCCGGAACCATGTTCGGAAGCGCAGGGGAGGCGATCCTGGGTGTGATCTTTTTTATCGCCTGCCTGAATACCTGCGTCGGGCTCCTGAGCTGCTGCAGCGAATTTTTCTGTCAGCTTATCCCGGTGCTGAAATACAGGATGTGGGTGCTTCTCTTTGCAGCGGTGAGCGTTGTGGTGGCCAATGCAGGCCTGACCAGAATCCTTGCCCTGTCTACCCCGGTGTTGAACGCCATCTATCCGGTGGCCATTATGCTTATTTTCCTCTCCTTCTTAAAAACTGCAACGAGAGGAATGTACCGCCTGGGCGTCCTGTTTACGGGAATCGTGAGCGTGTTCTATGCCGCTTGGGGCGCCGGGATCGCTATCCCGGGAGTAAATGATATGATGGTTCTTCTGCCCGGCTACAGCCTGGGACTCGGATGGATCCTGCCGGGAATTGCAGGACTGGCCATAGGCCGGGTGACGGACAGGAGTGCGCTGCCGAAAGAGTAGAGACGACAGGCCTATAAAGAAAAATAAGACGACAGCCTGCTTCCCTTCTCTTCTGTTGGGAAGCAGGCTGTCTTTCTGCCGCTCAGGCCTCGTATTTATCCTCTGAACACAGCCGGAAACTTATTTTGGACCTGTTCTGAATTCAGTTTCGGCAATGTCTGTGATGTCCGTTTGCGCCGGGACTGTTCTGTCCGGGACGGCAGTATGTGCCGCCTCCTGCCCCATCACAGGAACCGTCGCAGTATCCGTTCTCATGGGCACCTGTGCAGTAAACGGAATCGCCGTGCCAGTGAAGTCCCGTTTCCTCACAGTCCTCAAAGCTGCAGACCGCCGGACATAATGCTCTCTGCTCTTCCCCACAGCAGGCTCCTCTGCCATGGTGGGCGTAGGCAGGGACGGCAAAAGTCCCGGCAGCCAGCAGGCAGAAAACCCCGGAGATCAGACATTTTTTTACTGCTCCAACAGACATAAAAACACCTCCTTGGAAGATAGAATCCTGGCAGACAGACGATTGAAGTCCTGGCTTTCTGCTGTCTGCTTCAGGAAACCGAACGATGGTGATACTGTTATTATAGCACAGTTGACGCGTTCGTCCAGTGATTGACAGAAATAAGATTTTCTGATATAGTAAACTGGACGTAAAAGCGGGAAGGTTCAAGAACTGAAACGGTCTTGAATCTTTTTTTATTTAACAGGAAATTCTGTTGAATTTCCTGTTAAATAAAAAGCCCGCCGGGCGGGAACGCACTGCGGTGGAAAGGAATACGGCTGCTTTGCAGCCCCGCCGCAGGCGGAGAATCCTGCAGAGCAGGATTCTTTGTTCGATTAAGGACAGTATGCTTTACAAAAGTTTTCCGAAACTTTTAGACAGGTAAAAATAAGAGGGGAGGCTGTCCGGCAGGAAGGGCAGCCCCCAGACGGTAGCTTTAGAAAGGAACAGAATGGAAACAATCAGATTTGAAGAATTAAACCTGGACGCAAAGATTCTGCGGGCAGTGACGGACATGGGGTTTGAGGCGGCGTCCCCGATTCAGGCGAAGGCGATTCCACTGGAGCTGGAGGGAAAGGATATTATCGGGCAGGCCCAGACGGGAACAGGAAAGACTGCCGCCTTTGGTATCCCCCTTCTGGAAAAGATCGATCCGAAAAATAAAAAGCTGCAGGCAGTTGTGCTCTGCCCTACCAGAGAGCTGGCAATCCAGGTGGCTGAGGAGATCCGAAATCTTGCAAAATACATGCATGGGATCAAGGTACTTCCCATTTACGGAGGTCAGGAAATTGTAAAGCAGATCCGCTCATTAAAGGATGGCGTGCAGGTGATTATAGGAACGCCGGGCCGGGTGATGGATCACATGCGGAGAAAGACCATCAAGTTTGGCCAGGTACACACCGTTGTCCTGGACGAGGCGGATGAGATGCTCAATATGGGCTTTCTGGAGGATATGGAAACCATCTTAAGCGAACTGCCCGAGGAACGGCAGACGGTGATGTTCTCCGCCACCATGCCGCAGGCTATTGCCGAGATTGCGAAGAAGTTCCAGAAGGATCCGGAAATCGTGAAGGTAGTAAAAAAGGACCTGACAGTTCCCAAGGTAACCCAGTATTACTACGATGTAAAGCCGAAGAACAAGCTGGAGGTTATGTGCCGCCTTCTCGATATGTACGCTCCCAAGCTGTCTGTCGTCTTCTGCAATACGAAAAAGCAGGTGGATGAGCTGGTGCTTGCCCTTCAGGGCCGCGGCTACTTTGCAGAGGGACTTCACGGGGATTTAAAGCAGGTGCAGCGTGACCGGGTCATGAACGGCTTCAGGAAGGGCCGCACGGACATTCTGGTGGCAACGGATGTGGCTGCCAGAGGAATCGATGTGGACGACGTGGAGGCTGTGTTTAACTATGACATCCCCCAGGACGAGGAGTATTACGTTCACCGCATCGGCCGTACCGGCCGGGCAGGAAGAGAGGGAAAGGCCTTCAGCCTTGTGGTGGGCAAGGAGGTCTACAAGCTCAGGGATATTCAGCGCTACTGCAAGACCAAGATTGTCCCTCAGCCGATTCCGTCCATTGACGATGTGACAGAGATCAAGGCGGACAAGATTCTCTGCCAGGCGGAGGAGATCCTCCAGGACAATGACATGGACCGTCTGATCGACATTATTGAGAGGAAGGTTCTCGAGGAGGACTATACCACCCTTGATCTGGCGGCAGGGCTTCTCCGGATAATCATGGGTGAGGATAATGAGGATATTATCGAGGATTCCCGTCCTCTGCGCTCCCTGGATGACCTGGGTGACTGGAGAGACAGAAATTACGGCCGCGGCAGAGGCTCCAGATCAGGCGGACGGGGAAACCGTTCCGGCGGGGACGACATGGCAAGACTGTTTATCAACATCGGAAAGAATCAGAACGTGAAGCCGGGAGACATCCTGGGCGCTATCGCGGGAGAGTCCGGAATGCCTGGCAAGATGGTGGGAAGCATTGACATGTATGATAAGTATACCTTTGTGGAAGTTCCGAGAGAGCAGGCGGACATTGTGCTTCAGGCCATGAAGGATGCGCGGATCAAGGGCAAAAACATCCATATCGAGAAGGCAAAAGGAGATAAAAAGAAATAAACAAGCAGAAATAACAAGGCAGAACCTGAAAGAGAAAACGGAAAGACAAAGTAAAAAGCGGAAATAGATAGCGAAAACAGAAAGCAAAAATAAAAAGCGGAAATAAAAAGACGCAATAAAAAGGCCGGAAGCTGCAGACGCCGGGGAGAGGCACCTGCAGCTTCCGGCTTTTCTCGCGTGGATCCGGCGGCGCGCGCCTCGTTTTCTTTAGAATTTCTTTCGTTTTTTATGCAGGCTGTGTTTAGATTTCCCCGCTATACTGTCACTGACAGAGAGGAGGGGGAAGAGATGAATTATGACGGGCTTATAACGGCAGTGCTTTTTGTATTTGCCGGCATAACGGCAGTGAACCTTGTGATTCAGTTTTTTCAATTTGCGGCAGAGGAGAGGAAAAAATGTAGTATAATCAGAACAGAGCCGAAAAACATAAAAAAGGTGAAATTTTGCGGCAGCTTATCGGGGTACCGTCAGGGTAAAACGGGCGGCTGTACTTGTGATACAGAGCTTCCGGCAGCTGCGGCCCTGAACGGGCAGAGGGGACAGGCAAGGCAGGCGGCCAGGCAGCCAGTATGTCCCGCGGGGCAGAAAATATAA
Source organism: Clostridium sp. AM29-11AC (assembly GCF_003480545.1). Classification (NCBI taxonomy): domain Bacteria; kingdom Bacillati; phylum Bacillota; class Clostridia; order Eubacteriales; family Clostridiaceae; genus Clostridium; species Clostridium sp. AM29-11AC. The sequence continues at coordinate 43,433 of NZ_QUJI01000020.1, read as the reverse complement.
AAGACGGAGATGAAAAGGGATATGGAAAAGCAGACAGGCGCGGATGCAGGGCACATTCTGATTGTGGAGGATGACAGAGAGATCAGGCAGGGCATCGAAATTTTTCTGAGAGGCCAGGGATACAGGGTATTTCAGGCAGCAGACGGAATAGAGGGGCTCAGAGTGATTGAGAAGGAGAAGATCCATCTGGCTATTGTAGACATTATGATGCCCAGAATGGACGGAATCACAATGGTCATAAAACTCAGAGAGCAGTATGATTTTCCGGTTATCTTCCTGTCAGCCAAGTCAGAGGAGGTCGACAAGATTATGGGACTCAACATGGGAGCTGACGACTATGTGACTAAGCCGTTCACTCCCATGGAGCTTCTGGCCCGGGTCAATTCCCAGCTTCGCCGCTACCGCCGGTTTATGAAGCTTCTGGAAGAGAAGGAAGCAGGCGGACAGGAAGAACAGGATAAAAATGTCTACCGCATCGGCGGACTGGAGTTAAATGAGGACACGGTGGAGCTCTTTGTGGATGGCTCACCGGTGAAGGTGACGCCCATGGAGTTTAAGATCCTCCTCCTTCTCATGAAGAATCCGGGACATGTGTTCTCGGCGGAGGAGATCTATGAGCGCGTATGGAACGAGCGGGCCGTCAATACTGACACGGTGATGGTCCATGTGAGAAATATCAGGGAAAAGATCGAGATCAATCCCAGAAATCCAAAATATTTAAAGGTGGTGTGGGGCGTTGGCTATAAAATTGAGAAGCAGCAGTGAGAAACAGATTTTAAAGGATGAAGGCAGAAACTGTGGACGGAACCTGAAGGGCAGAATTATGGGGCTTTTCCTGGCTCTTTTCCTGGCGGCCGCCGTAGCGGGAGGAGTGATGGCCTTTTATCCCTGGCTGTCAAAGGAGATGCAGGCCGGAAAGACCATTGTGCCTGCAGAGGAATGGGAGAGCGGGCCGGAAGAATACGCAGGCAGTGCGGAGAGCCTCTATGGGGAGGAGACATACGTCTATCCCGGCTATGATTACTATGTGGAAAGCCGGGACAGCTCCTCATACGAAGGCTATGTAATCTATATGGAGGATGAGGTATGGGTTCTGCCTGGCTATATCAGAGTGGAGGATGCCCTGGAGGCCATTACTCTGGGGGCTGCAGTGCTGGTGGTGCTCCTGGCCTTCTTTCTGGCAGCAGTCCGGTATTTCCAGATGACGGACATCCTGATTTTTAAAATGCCCTTTGAGCTGATGGTTCTCACTGGATTTCTGATCTTCGGGATTTCTATGGGAAGCGGGATGGGCCCCCAGATGGCCTGCGCCGCCCTGAGCGGAGAGAGCATGGCTCTCATGAGCGGCGGATATTACCAGATGAGCCATGAGAGCGCTGAAACCGTGCTGGCAGCAGTCAATTATGCATCCTGGTTTTTCATGGCCCTGACGCTGTTCTGGATGGCGGAGACGGCTGCCTCCTTCTTTACCCTGGGACCGGCCAGATGGTTCAGGGAGAGGACGCTCACCGGAGCATTTCTGCGGTTTTTAAAAAGGTTTGCCGTGAACAGCTACAGACAGGTGGAGAAAATAGATTTGAGGGAGCGCTCCACAAAGACGCTTATCAGGATCGTGGGAATCAATTTTGTCCTTCTTACTGTATTCTGCAGTCTCTGGTTCTTTGGGATTTTCGGGCTGATCGTATACTCTGCAGTCCTGTACCTGATTCTCAGAAGGCTGTATGACCGGATGCAGGAAAAATATAAAATCCTGCTCAGAGCGACGAATGAGCTGGCGGAGGGAAATCTGGATGTGGAGATCACAGAGGATCTGGGCGTGTTCGAGCCGTTTCGGGATGAGATACAGAAGATCCGGACAGGCTTTAAAAAAGCAGTGGAGGAGGAGGTAAAGAGCCAGCGGATGAAGACGGAGCTGATAACCAATGTCTCCCATGATCTGAAAACGCCTCTGACGGCGATTATTACTTATGTAAACCTTTTAAAGCAGCCCCAGCTCACGAAGGAGGAGCGGGAGGCGTATATTCAGATCCTGGATCAGAAGTCCATGCGGCTGAAAGCGCTCATAGAGGATCTGTTTGAGGTCAGCAAGGCCAACAGCGGAAGCATTGCCCTGAACCTGGTGGAGGTGGACGTGGTAAGCCTGATGAAGCAGGTAAGGCTGGAGCTGGACGACAGGATGAGAACGAGCGGGATCGATTTCCGGTTTCAGCTGCCGGACAGAAAGATAAAGCTCCTTCTGGACAGCGAAAAGACCTACCGGGTATTTGAAAATCTGCTGATAAACATTGTCAAATACGGAATGCCGGGAACCAGGGCGTATATCGAGATAACGGAACGGGAGGAGGAAGGCCAGGAAAAGCCAGGCGAGGTTCACGTTGCCATGAAGAATATCTCTGCCGCGGAGCTGTCTGATGACGGACGTGATCTCACAGACCGTTTTGTGAGGGGAGACCAGTCCAGAAACACAGAAGGCTCCGGACTGGGCCTTGCGATCGCCAGGAGCTTTGTGGAGCTCCAGGGAGGAAGATTTGAACTGGAGACAGAGGCAGATCTGTTCAAGGTGACGCTGATGTGGAAAAAAGGCGGGGAGAGAGAAGAGACGGCTTTCTCATAATACAGAGTACCCGAGCCTTACCCCAGATTCGCCTTTGGCAGGCTGAAAATAAACTCTGTTCCAACCCCCTCGGTGCTGACTACATCGATATTTTCGTCGTGGGCCTGAATAATCTCCTTTACGATGGCAAGGCCCAGGCCGGTCCCCTTTTTGTCTTTTCCGCGGGAAGGGTCGGACTTGTAAAACCGCTCCCAGATTTTTTTGATGCTGTCCTTTGGTATCCCCACTCCCGTATCTTTGACGGAGACGAAGATCTTCTCGTGCTTTTCTGCAACCTGGATATAGATCACAGAATCCTCGTGGCTGAATTTGATGGCATTGTCGATCAGATTGTACAGCACCTGCTGGATTTTTCCCAGGTCCGCGAAAACCATCTGGATGGAGTCACTGAACGTCAGATCAAAGGTGATGCCCCTGGCATTGCAGGTGCCCTCAAAGGCGGCCGCCGTATCCTTGATGACCCGGTTGATATCAAAGTTGGTGCGGGTCAGAAAGCCCTTGCTGTCAAGGGAGTTTAAGGTCAGCATTCCCTGGGTCAGTTTGTTGAGCCTCTCCGTTTCTGCAATGATGATATTCAGATATTTTTCGTACAGCTCCGGCGGGATAGTGCCGTCGATGATGGCTTCCAGATACCCCTTGATGGAGGTCAGAGGTGAGCGGAAGTCGTGGGACACATTGGCAATGAACTTGTGCTGATATTCCTCCATCTTGTTCAGCTCCATGGCCATGTAGTTCAGGGTATTGGCCAGATAGCCCATCTCGTCCTGAGTGTGGAGCTCTATACTGTAGGACAGGTTTCCTGCCGCGTACTCCGTGGCCGCCCGGGTAATTTTTTTCAGCGGGAAATACACGGTCTTGGTGAAGAAGAGCAGGAGGATCAGCGAGATGGCAAAGATAATTCCCGCTGTAATGTATATAATATTCAGAATACTGTTCTGTTCCTCTGTCACCAGGCTCATGGGCATGTGGATCACAATATAGCCGTATGTGTTGAAATTTCCCGTTATGGGAGACGACACGGACAGCACCTCATCAGAAAACATTCCGTAGTACATTCCAATCGCAAAGGGCTTATTGCCTCCAGCCGTCGGGTCGAAATCTTCAATGGAGCTTCCGGTCAGTCGGCGGCTGCTGTCCATGATGATGGTGCCCTCGTGGTTTACAATCCAGATGTCGGAGGAGAGGTAGGATGCCATAGCTTCAAGCTGGGGTTTTGCCGCCTCCAGATTCAGCTGTTTTCCTGTGTAGACATTGCTGCAGTTTTCTGCAATCAGGTTGGCCTCATCGTACAGCGCCTCCGCCTTCTGTTCCACCAGATAGTCATGGGTTATGTCTGATGAGAAGGTGGCGATGGTCACAAAGCCCAGGAAACCGAAAATGAGATAGCCGAGAATAAATTTATAGTACAGGGAGTGGATCATGGGAATTTCACCTCTTAAATTCTCAGTCCGGCAGCCGGGAGGGCTGTCTGCCGGATGAAAAGTAATATTCAGATTTCATTACGGCGGAAGGGGAGAGCCCCATAGAAAAAAACGGGGCTGTTCCCTTCCGCCAAAATTCAGGGGCATATCTGCGCCCCGGCATTCACACCGTCCTACCGCTTTACTTCAAATTTATATCCGATGCCCCAGACCGTGGTTAAGGCCCATTTTTCGTGATCTTTGATCTTTTCGCGCAGGCGCTTGATATGCACATCCACCGTTCTTGTATCACCGATATACTCATATCCCCAGATATGGTCGAGAAGCTGCTCTCTTGTGAACACCTGGTTCGGGGAGGAGGCCAGGAAGTATAAAAGCTCCAGCTCCTTGGGCGGCATCTCGATGGAATGGCCGTTGTAAATGACAGAGTAGTTGGTCAGGTTTACAATGAGATCCGGAAACTCCACATACTGTCCCTTCTGATCGGGACCTGCCGGTTCCTGGGGGTGGGGGGCCGCCTGGTAGCGCCTGAGAACAGCCTTCACCCTGGCCACCAGCTCCTTGGAGTCAAAGGGCTTGATCATATAGTCGTCGGCGCCCAGCTCCAGTCCCAGAACCTTGTCAAAAATCTCTCCCTTGGCGGAGAGCATGATAATGGGAACCTGGGAGGAGGAGCGCAGCTCCCGGCACACCTGGTAGCCGTCCATGCCGGGAAGCATCAGGTCAAGGAGAATGAGGTTTGGCTTAAAGACCGGGAACACCTTCAGGGCCTCCTCGCCGTCGCCTACAATCTTTGTCTCATAGCACTCCTTGGTCAGATACAGGGAGATAAGCTCCGCAATATTTTCGTCGTCATCCACAATGAGGATTTTCTGTTTTTCTGCCATAATATTCCTTTCTGTCCTATTTAAAGGTAACAATGGTCACGCCGGAATCCCCCTCGCCGAACTCGCCCAGATGGAATTCCTTCACATATTTAAGACCCCTTAAATGCTGGTGGACGCCGGCTCTCAGCGCTCCCGTTCCGCGGCCGTGCACCACACGCACCTGGGGAAGATGGGCCAGATAGGCGTCGTCCAGATATTTATCAAGCTCCGGAACGGCCTCGTCCACAGTAAGTCCGATCAGATTGATCTCCGGGGAAACGGAGAAGGATTTGGACATCTTGATTCCGCTCTGGGAGGAGCCGCCCTTCTTTCCGAAGGCTCCCGGCGTGCGCATGGAGGAGCCGGCTTTCTTTCCCGCTCCGTTTAAGCCGCCATGGATTTCCAGGCCGGGGCCGGAGATGGAAGATTCGTTTAAGAGCTCCAGATCCCGGATGTTCACAAGGGAGCGGAGAATTCCCATCTGCACGTACAGATCCCCCTTGGCATTGGGAAGGGAGCTGACGGTCCCCTTCAGGTTCATGGAGAGCACCTTCACGCTGTCGCCGATTTTCAGAGACTTGGGAGAAATGGTCTTTCTGGGAGCCTGAGGCTTCTTGGGAGCCAGCTTTTTGTCCACATCCTTGATTTTATTCCTGAGTTTTGAGCGCTGTTCCTCCAGCTCCTTTCCAGCTCCGGGCTGGTTGGCCAGCTTGTTGATATTCCGGATCGTGGAATCAGCGGTGTCCTTGGCATCCTGAAGGATCTTCTGGGCCTCCTCTCTGGCCTTCTCGAGAAGCCGCTCCTTCTGATCCTGGAACCGCTCCTCCTTCTGGGTAAGCCTCTGCTTGAGCTGGGCGATCTCTGCCTTGTAGGCGCTCAGCTCCTCCCTCTCCTTTTCAATGGTTATGCGGCTCTCCTCCAGGTTCGCCAGCAGATCTTCAAAGGCCGCGTCTTCCTTCTCGATATGCCGCTTGGCATCCTCGATAATATAGTCGGGAAGTCCCAGCTTCTTCGAGATGGCAAAGGCATTGCTCTTGCCCGGAATACCGATGAGGAGGCGGTAGGTGGGGCGCAGGGTTTCCACGCTGAACTCACAGCAGGCGTTTTCCACTCCGGGCTCAGTCAGGGCGAAGACCTTTAATTCACTGTAGTGGGTGGTGGCCATGGTGCGGCACTGCATGTTGTGGAGGAAGGTCAGGACGGCCACAGCCAGGGCAGCGCCCTCTGTGGGATCCGTTCCGGCTCCCAGCTCGTCGAACAGGCACAGGGAGTTGGAGTCTGCCTCATTCAGGATCGAGACAATGTTCGTCATATGGGCGGAGAAGGTACTGAGGCTCTGCTCAATGCTCTGCTCATCTCCGATGTCCGCGAACACATTGTCAAAGACTGCAAGCTCCGAGCCGTCAAAGGCCGGAATGTGAAGCCCTGCCTGGCCCATGAGAGTGAAGAGGCCCACGGTCTTTAAGGAAACCGTCTTTCCGCCTGTGTTGGGGCCTGTGACGATGAGAAGATCAAAGGAATCGCCCAGGTAGATGTTGATGGGCACTACCTTCTTCGGATCCAGAAGGGGATGGCGACCGTCCTTGATGTTGATGTAGCGTCTGTTATTAAACTTCGGCTCCGTACAGTTAAAGTGCCTGGACAGGGAGGCTTTCGCGAAGATGAAATCCAGTCTGGCCAGAATGGAGAGGTTTTCTGCGAGAGTCTCCGTGTAGGGGACAAGCTGGGAGCTCAAGGCCATGAGGACGAACTCAATCTCCCGCTTTTCCTGGATTTCCAGCTCCCTCATCTCATTATTCAGACGGATCACGGCCATGGGCTCGATAAATACAGTGGAGCCTGTGGCTGACTGATCGTGAACCATGCCGGGAACCTGGTTTTTATGCTCTGCCTTCACAGGGAGGCAGTATCTTCCGTCCCGCATGGTAATCACGGCGTCCTGCAGGTAGGTACGGCTGGAGTTGAGCACAGAGTTCAGCTGGGTGTGGATCCGGTCGTTGATCACCTTCATCTGGCGGCGCACCTGGCGAAGGCCCGGGCTTGCGTCGTCGCTCACCTCATCCTCGGAGAGAATACAGCGCTTGATCTCCGTATTGACGGGGGTGAGAGGCTCTAAGAGCCGGAACATCTCATCCAGGGAGTCGTCGGGAAGCTCAGATTCCTCCCGGCGGCCGTAGGACTTGGCCCTGGCGGCCACCGTGAGAACAGAGCTGACAGCCAGAAGTTCCACGATGTTTAAGGAGCTGCCGATTTCCAGGCGCTTTAGGGAGTCTGTAATGTCCTTCAAACCACCGAAGGAAAGGCTGCCCTTCTGCCGCACCCTGGTGACGGCGTCGGTGGTTTCCTGCTGGTTCTGCACAATCTCACTGTAATCGCAGGACGGCAGAAGCTCACGGCAGAGCTTCTTTCCCGGCTCAGTGGAGGCATACTCCGTCAGGATGTCAATTATTTTATAATATTCCAGAGTTTTTAATGCTTTCTGATTCATATTCATTCACCTGTTAAAAAATTTAGACGGGCGGTTGCAAAATCCCATGATGATTATAACACAAAGGCCACAGAAATTGCTAGATTCAGTTCTCTCTTTCCTGGACGGCTGCGTTTTGCGTCTGATTTTATAACAATATTCTTGCAATCACCAGGGAAGAAACGTATAATACATATATGTTGTCCGCCGCAGACAGGGCGGACAGACGGATACTGAAACCAGATTGGATTCTCCTGTCCTCTCTGTGCAGGAGATAGATGGAATGAAGGAGAAGAATTATGCCAGATACGGAAGGACCTGATAAAAAGGTTCCCCGCGAGCGCGAGTTCATGAGGGAGAAGATAGTAAAACGCCCGCTGACGAAAAAACAGATAGCGGCGCGGGCGGCTGTTCTCCTCCTGTCGGCAGCTGCATTTGGGGCTGTGGCAGCCCTGAGCTTTGCGGCGGTAAAGCCGTGGGCGGAGAGGCGATGGGGGAAAAATACAGAGAATGAGAGCCCGTCTATACAGTTCGACAGAGATGATCCGGATGCCCTGCCGGAGGAAACCGCTGCATCAGCGGCGGAAACTGCCGAGAGCCAGACACAGCCTGTGGAGGATGTGGTGAAATCCTATATGGAGACATATAAGTTTTCCGCTGAAGATTTAACATCCATGTATGAGGGCATCAGACAGGTGGAGCAGCAGGCGGACAAGGGAATTGTCACCATCAATACGGGTAAGCAGCAGACCGATCTCTTTGGAAATCCCATTGAGATGAGCGGCTACTATGCCGGCGCCGTGATTGCCAGGACAAGCGGCTCCTATGTAATCCTTACCAGGGCTGAGGCTGCAGAGCAGGCAGACTCCATCCATGTGGTGTTTTTTGACGGTACTGAGGCTGCGGGGACCATACTCCAGACTGACGAGGTGATGGGGGTGGCTGTGATCAGTGTGGATGCGTCCCTGGTGGATGCTGAAACCAGGAAGGAGATTCACGTAATCCCTCTGGGAAATTCCTATTCCGTAAAAGAGGGAGATTTTGTCATTGGCGTGGGGGCGCCTGCGGGAATCGTCCATTCCTCCGTTTATGGAACGATCACCTATGTGGCCAGAAATATTCCGGTGACAGACGGCTTGTCGCGCATTCTGTTCACGGACTTAAGCTGCAGTGACGGGAAGGGAACCTTCCTTTTAAACACAGATGGGGAGATGATCGGCTGGCGGGATGAAACGCTGAAGGGAGAGAGTCAGATCTTCGGCAGTTCCGTTACGAGTATTTCCGATTATAAGGGAATCCTTGAAAAGATGACAAATGGCGAGGAGGTTTCCTATTTCGGCGTAAAGGGCCAGGAGGTAAACGACTCTATGCTGGAAGAGGGAATGCCGGCCGGCGTCTATGTGTCGGATGTGATTGCCGGAAGCCCTGCTTACGAGGCAGGACTGCAGAACGGGGACATCATTGTGAGCTTTGAGGAACACAAGGTGGCTACGCTGAAGGAGCTCAGCACCCAGATAGCAGGCTCCCAGGTGGGAACCGCCGTCAAGGTGACGGTTATGCGAAGAGGACGCGAGGGCTACACCCCTCTGGACTATGAGGTGGTAATCAGAGGAAGATAGGGCAGGCGTCTGCCGCTTAAGGCTGCCTGAAAAGACGGAGAGTTCCGCATAGGGGACTCTCTGTTTCTGTGGAAAGTGTTTCTGCGGAAAGGCGCGGCTGTGCAGGTGCGGAAAGCCAGGCATGGCGGAGCCTTTTGGCCGGCTGATATGAGGCGGGAGATGAAAGAACTGCCGGGCGCGGCAGGGGAGCAGTGATGAGAATGAAGATGAAAGAGGATAGAAAATGAAGTATATCGGACAGTTTTATGACGGAATGCATGTTTCAGACGTGTATCTTTGTAAGAAAAAGCAGATTGCACTGACGAAGAACGGCAAGGAATACGGGGCCCTTACCCTTCAGGATAAGACCGGAACCGTGGACGCCAAGATCTGGGATCTGGGCTCTCCGGGAATCGGCAGCTTCGAGGTGCTGGACTATGTGTATATAGATGGAGATGTGACCGTATTCCAGGGCGCCAACCAGGTCAATATACGCCGGATCAGAAAGGCAGACGCAGGAGAATATGTGGAGAGTGACTATCTTCCCGTCAGCTCCAAGGACATTAAGACCATGTACGGGGAACTGAGAGGGCTGATTGATTCCATGAAGAATCCATTCCTGAGAAAGCTGGCGGGCAGCTATTTCATAGAGGACAAGGACTTTGTGCGCCGCTTCTGCTTCCACTCCGCAGCCAAGAGCGTGCACCACGGCTTTGTGGGAGGGCTTCTGGAGCACACCCTGAGCGTGATGAAACTGTGTGATTACTTTGCAGCCGTCTATCCGCGGCTGAACAGGGATCTGCTGCTGACAGCGGCCCTGTTTCATGACATCGGAAAGACCAGGGAGCTGTCTGCCTTCCCGGAGAATGACTATACGGATGACGGGCAGCTTCTGGGACATATTATAATCGGGACAGAGATGGTGTCTGAGCGGATCAGGGAAATTCCGGGATTTCCGGAGCGGACAGCCGCAGAGCTGAAACACTGTATCCTGTCCCACCACGGGGAGCTGGAATACGGCTCGCCGAAAAAGCCGGCGCTTTTTGAAGCTCTGGCCTTAAGCCTGGCGGACAATGCGGACGCGAAGCTGGAAACCATGAACGAGGTGCTCACCGGCGCAGGCGACAACAGCGGCTGGCTGGGCTACAACAGGCTCTTTGAGTCCAATGTGAGAAAGACCACGGAGCTGTAAGCGGAGAACAGAGTACAGGAACATCTGAAAGTTAGATTAAGTTGGCAAAGGAGAACAGAAATGAAAATTGCGATTGGAAACGATCACACAGCGGTAGAGCTTAAAAATATTATCAAAGAGTTTGTGGAGTCCAAGGGATATGAGGTCATTGACATGGGAACCAATTCCAGCGAGAGCTGTGATTATCCGGTCTACGGTGAGAAAGTAGGCCGTGCAGTGGCCTCCGGCGAGGCAGATCTGGGGATCACCATCTGCGGCACCGGTGTGGGAATCTCCCTGGCAGCCAACAAGGTGAAGGGCGTGCGCGCCTGCGTCTGCAGCGAGCCGTACACGGCAAGGCTGTCCAGAATGCACAACAATACAAACGTGCTGGCCTTCGGAGCAAGGGTAGTGGGAAGCGAGATGGCCAAGATGATCACCGAGGAGTGGCTGGACGCCAAGTTTGAGGGCGGAAGACACCAGAGACGGGTGGATCTGATCATGGACATCGAGAACAGGTAAGACAGAGGACGCTCAATATCGGGAACACCTGAAAGCGGTTCGGAAACGGCCGGGAAATGGTAGAAAACAGCCGCGCATTTTGTGACTTTTGCTGGAACAAAATGCGCGGCTGTTTTTTTGCACTTTTTTGTGGAAGAGGGGATGGGGGGGGGAAGGCGGATGGCCATCGGGATACGAGGGCTATCTGGAAACAATCCCCAAATGGCGGGGGTATCAGCTGTCAATGCTGATGATAAGGACGAGTTATCATAATTTGGTCTTTATGATATTAAATAAAAAAAGTTGCATAATTTTGAAAGCGAAATAAAATAGAATTAAAATATAACAGATTTATTAAATAAAGAAAGGATTAAATTACAAAATACATAAAAAATGTTGAATAATAGTAAGATGACAATGTTATTGGTAAAAATGAAATAACATAGCAATATAACTTGAAAAAAACTAAATTTTGCAAAAATATACAGTATAATCACATGCTGCAAATATATTTCCCTCAGATTCAGATAAGAGACAGGAGTATGTCATAACAGCTCCTGAAATTCCATTATCAGATTTATAAAGTTCAGGCCTTATAGATGGAACAGCCTCATTACAGATGCGGAAAAGACTTTGGATGCATGGATTAAAGGCACAGATGTCATGCTTAGCCTGCTTGCTTATTAATGATGGTGTTTCTGGCTCGAAGACCAGCTCTGTTTACCAATATAAAAATCTAAAACGAAATGTAATTTAAAATTATTTTTACAGGAGGTGTTTCCAATGGGATGTGATTCAATGTAATTATTGTTAATAAAAATTGCAGGAGGTAGCATATGAAAAATATGATGAAAAGATTTATTTGCAGTTTATTAATTGCATCTTTAATGTGTGTCAGTATTGGGACTTCTGTGTTTGCTGCTGATAATGTTAAGGCCGGTGTCACGGGGGTATTAGAGATTCCTCATGAAGCTGATGATTTAGAACGTAGATTGAATGAAATGACATATGAAGAATTAAGAACAGTGCTGATGGAAGAGTTTGGCGCTACGCCGGAAGAAGCTACGTTATTGGCAAACTATCAAATGATGGGAAATGTGCAGACAAGAACCTTCCCATCAAATCCTGAAATTGGAGACGTTCATAAAGAATCTTTTACTGTTCATGTTGCACTAGATGCATCTGTTGCAGCATTAGCTGCTGCCATTGTATCTGGATCAAAATATATAACTCTAGCAAAGGCTTTGACAATTGCCAGCGCGATCCTTAGCGTTGGTTCTAATGTATTAGGAAATACTGTCAGAGTTACAGTAAACTATACATATGGGTATACAAATGATGGAGTTCTGGGATGGACACCTGGGTACTTTGAATATGAAATTCTGTAGGTGATGTCAATGAGCTTTTTCATCAACGAAAAAACACAAAATTATTTCCTGGGTATTCTCTATCTGATTGACGCGCTGGCCATATATACGGACAGCCGCCTCCTGATATATTTTTTTACAGGGGCTATTCTTGTTCTTCAAACACTCAGTCTGATAGAGGCTTTGAGAAATCCCCCGGAAAAAAGCATTTCGCAGAAGGAGGAGAACAGATTCAGCAGCCTGGTATACAGGGCAGGGCTGGTTCTTTTTGCTGCCGCCATTTTGATTCATGCTTATCTGTAGCGATATGTGATTTATTTTCAGGGAGTATCCCGGAATCTTAAAGGGGGGGCTGCCGGTTTTCCGGCAGCCCCCAGGCTATAAATGCCATATCCTACAAAAATCTGTTCCCGTCTTCCACCTTAGAGCGCTACCGTCACAAAGATATCATAGATCGCCTTAACGGCTGTCTCAAAATCTTCATTCTTGACCCCAATGATAATATTCAGCTCGCTGGAGCCCTGATCGATCATCTTTACATTGACTCTCGCATGGGCCAGGGCGGAAAAGATCCTTCCGGCTGTGCCGCGGGCCGACTTCATCCCCCGGCCTACCACGGCGATGAGGGCCAGATCCGAGTCAAGCTCCAGGTGATCCGGGGCCACGGCCCTGTGGATTCCGGCGATGACAGACTGCTCCTGCTTCTCGAACTCAGATTGGTGAAGGAAGATGCTCATGGTGTCAATGCCGGACGGCATATGTTCAAAGGAGATGCCGTTTCGCTCAAACACGTCCAGCACCTTTCTGCCGAAGCCGATCTCCGTGTTCATCATGGCCTTTTCAATATTAATGGCGCAGAAGCCCTTCTTTCCGGCAATTCCTGTGATGGTGTAGCGGGGCTTCTTCAGAGTGCTCTCCACAATCATGGTGCCCGGATCGTCCGGCCGGTTGGTGTTTCGGATATTGATCGGAATGCCTTCCTTTCTCACCGGGAAGATGGCCTCCTCGTGGAGTACGCTGGCGCCCATGTAGGAGAGCTCGCGAAGCTCCCTGTATGTAATGGTCTCGATGGTCTTTGGGTTGTCCACGATCCTGGGATCCGTAACCAGAAAGCCCGATACATCCGTCCAGTTCTCATAGAGATCCGCGTGAACGGCCCTGGCCACGATGGAGCCTGTGATGTCGGAGCCTCCCCGGGAAAAGGTCTTTACCGTGCCGTCAGGCATGGAACCGTAGAAGCCTGGAATTACGGCGCGGGGAGACTTCGCGAGGCGGGCGGAGAGCTCTGCGTTGGTTTTTTCCGGCAGAAATACGCCGTTCTCATCGAAGAGCACCACCTCTGCGGCGTCTATAAATTCATAGCCCAGATAGGCGGCCATAAGAATTCCGTTCAGGTATTCGCCTCTGGAGGCTGCGTAGTCGCGGCCCTTTCCCGCCAGGAAATTTTCTTCGATAGTCTTAAACTCATAGTCGAGATTCACATTCAGGGACAGACCCTCGATAATCTGCTCATACCGCTCTGTGATGGCGGAAAAAATTTTTTTATAGCTCCCGCCGGAGGAGGCCGCGTCATAGCAGGCGTAGAGAAGATCCGTCACCTTATCGTCTTTGCTGCTCCGCTTTCCGGGGGCCGATGGGATAACATAGCATCTGGACTTGTCAGCAGTGATAATATCTTTTACCTTTTTAAACTGTTTTGCGCTGGCGAGAGAGCTTCCGCCGAATTTCACAACCTTTTTCATATCTTTCTTTCTCCTCTCACCGGCGTTTCCTCGCCGGAGAATTTTATCTTTCCAGTCAGTCTGGCGGCTGCTTTCCCATTTCCTGTATGCAGCCTGTGATCAAAGCACATTCAAATCATGGCCTGTGCCGTCATTTTCCGTTTCAGGCCTGGCTGACAGGGCTTAATGGAGAATCTGAGGATTCGGGAAGTATTCCAGATAAACCTTGGCCACCAGATCCTCTTTTGGCACATATTTGTGCTCCCAGAACCGGGCATCATTGGAATTATTCCTGTTGTCGCCCAGCATGAAGTAATGGCCCTCAGGCACTTCATAGTGAAGGTGATCCTTTCCGTACATGTCCATAGGCTCATGCAGGTAAGGCTCGTCGAGGGGCGTATCTGAACCATCAATATAGATCTTTCCGTCTACGATGTCAACCGTTTCACCGGGAAGACCGATAATACGCTTTACATAATAGGTTTTCTTGCCTTCAGCCTTGTCATCCGGGTAGATGAATATGGCGATATCGCCCCGCTCAGGCTCGCTGAATTTGTAGGTAAGCCGGGAACCCAGCACGCGGCTGTGAGCCATAATGGTATTTTCCATGGAACCAGTGGGAACGGTACTGTTTGCGATAATACAGCTGTTGAGAACGAGGGCTATGATCCCGGCGATGACTAAAATCTGAATCCAGCTTAAAATTTCCCGTTTCCAGCTGAAAGGCTGGTTTTCCTCATCGCGTTTCCTGCTTTTGGGAGGCTCGTCATGTCTTATGCTTCCAAGACGCTTTTCTTTATTTTCCATATTTCAGCTTCCTCTTTTCATGGTTTCTGGACGAGGAGGAGAACGGCAGCTCACCGCCGAATCTGCTGTCCTCTGCCCGAATTGCTTTTAACAATGAATTACATGTCCTTTAGTTTATCTGAGTTTTTTTGATTTAGCAAGTATTATGCCTAAAAAAACATGGATTTTTCATATCAGGGAAACCTCGTCTTTTGACAGATGAACTGGGGGATTCTGCGGAAAGTACAGTTAAAATGGGAGTCAGAGCGCCGAAGAATGAAAAATATTGGAGCGGCTGAGGCGAAATTTGTAAAATTATGGAATATTTCCTGAAAACAGACCTTTCATCAGCTGGATGTAAAATATATTGTATTATTCAGGGTGAAATGATAGAATAGGAACTACCACAGAAGGAATTACAAGGGGGCGCATTTATGGACAAAGTATTATACGATCTTATGGACTGGGCAGGCATTGAGGAGCTGGTGTACTCTGAATCTTCCGATCCTCACCGGATGCTGGGGGCGCATCTGACAGAGCAGGGGATGCTGGTGCAGGCGTTTATACCCACAGCCAGAGACATTACAGTAAAGCTCTCAGCCACGGGAAAAACCTATCCCATGGAGATGGCAGATGAGGCTGGTTTTTTCGCCGTGCTGATTCCGAGAAAGACACTGGCCGACTATACGCTGCAGGTGTTCTATGACAATGGGACGCTGGGGGAGATCCGCGATCCATATTCCTTTGCGCCTCAGTTCACAGAAAATGATTTAAAGAAATTCGAAGCAGGAATCCACTATTCCATCTATGAAAAAATGGGAGCGCACCCGATGACAGTAAAAGGCGTGGAGGGAGTTTACTTCGCCGTGTGGGCGCCCTGTGCCATGCGCGTCAGCGTGGTTGGGGATTTTAACTTCTGGGATGGGCGCCGCCACCAGATGAGAAAGCTGGGGGATTCCGGCATCTTTGAACTCTTTATCCCGGGCCTTAAGAAGGGAACCATTTATAAGTATGAGATCAAATTCAGAAACGGGGATCCGGCTCTGAAGGCGGACCCATATGCAAACTATGCAGAGCTTCGCCCGAATACTGCGTCTATTGTATGGGATCTGGGAAAATATGAGTGGAATGACGGGGACTGGATGAAGCAGAGGGCAGCCGCCGACAGCAAGGACAGGCCTATGTCTGTCTACGAGGTGCATCTGGGCTCCTGGAAGAGAAAGGAGTTCTCTCTGGACGAGCATGGCGATGAGATACCAGGCTCTGAGTTCTATAATTACCGCGAGATTGCACCGGAACTGGCGGCCTATGTGAAGGACATGGGCTATACTCATGTGGAGCTGATGCCGGTGATGGAGCACCCGCTGGATGCGTCCTGGGGATACCAGGTGACTGGCTATTATGCGCCTACCAGCCGCTACGGCACCCCGGATGATTTTATGTATTTTATGGATTACATGCACAGCCAGGGGATCGGCGTGATTCTGGACTGGGTTCCGGCCCATTTTCCGCGGGATGCCTGGGGAATGGCCCAGTTTGACGGCACCTGCGTCTATGAGCACCAGGATCCGAGGCAGGGCTCTCACCCACACTGGGGAACTCTGATCTACAATTACGGCCGTCCCGGGGTATCCAATTTCCTGATTGCCAATGCCATGTTCTGGGCAGACAAGTATCACGCTGACGGAATCCGCTTCGATGCGGTGGCATCCATGCTCTATCTGGACTATGGAAAGAACCCGGGGGAGTGGGTGGCAAATATTTACGGAGGCCATGAGAATCTGGAGGCTGTGGAATTTTTAAAACACTTAAACTCTGTGTTCAAGGGAAGGAAGGACGGCGCTGTGCTGATTGCCGAGGAATCCACAGCCTGGCCGAAGGTGACAGGTCCTGTGAAGGAGGACGGCCTTGGCTTTGACTATAAGTGGAATATGGGGTGGATGAACGACTTCCTCGGATACATGAAGTGCGATCCCTACTTCCGCTGCCACCATTACGGGGAGCTGACCTTCAGCATGATTTATGCCTACAGCGAGGATTTCATCCTGGTATTCTCCCACGACGAGGTGGTCCACGGCAAGGGCTCCATGGCGGGAAAGATGCCGGGAGATACCTTTGAGGCGAAGTTTGCGAACCTTCGGGCTGCCTACGGCTTTATGATAGGTCATCCGGGCAAGAAGCTCCTGTTTATGGGACAGGAGTTCGGCCAGATTGACGAGTGGAATGAAAATAAGAGCCTTGAGTGGGAGCTTCTGCAGTATCCGATTCACAGAAACATGCAGACCTATGTAAAAGCCCTCAATCACTTCTACAGAGAGCATCCGGCCCTTTACAAAGAGGATTACACGCCGGACGGCTTCGAGTGGATTAACTGCATGGATTCAGCAAATAATATTGTAGTCTTTCTCAGAAAGACGGGAAAGCCGGAGGAAACGCTGCTCTTTGTCTGCAACTTTGCGCCTGTAGAGCATCAGAAATACCAGATCGGCGTGCCGTTTGCAGGAAAGTACAAGGAGATTTTCAACAGTGAGTCCCAGGAATTCGGCGGTTCAGGAGTGGTTAACCCGCGGGTGAAGACCTCAAAGGAGGAGGAACACGACGGAAGGGAGAATTCGATCACTGTGCGCGTCGCTCCTCTGGGTGTCAGTGTGTTCTCGTGCACACCGGATGAGAAAAAGAGCGCGAAGACATCTGCGGCAGGCAGAAAGGCGAAATCTGCAAAGAGCAGGGCAGGAGCAGAGAACTCGAAGAAAACGGCAGGACGGAAAAAGGGTTCCAAAACACCAGAGACGGCCTTCTCTGTAAATGAAGAGAGCGCTTCTGAAGGCAGAGGGGATTCCGGTGACGAAAAGGAGCCTTCCAGGGGACAGGTGATTACATTTAAGGCAGAAAAGAGCCTGTACGGCGCCCTGGCAGATTTGAAGGATGACGAGGAGGCCAGGGAGAAGCTCAAAAAAGAGATGGAGGGCAGCCGGACGGAATCAGAAAAGCAGTCCGAGAGTGTAGTGAAGAAGGCTCAGAAGGCTCAGAAGGCGGCCAGAAAGAAAGCCCAGGAGGCGGCAGATACCCTGATTGCAACTGTAAATGGGGTAAAGAGGGCAGCCAGAGAGAAGATAGAGAGTGTTCAGGAGCCGGACAAGAGAGAAAAGCCAAAGCATCCTGACGGAAAAGCAGAGCAGCCTAAGAAAGAATAAGGCAGAATGGTTCCTCCGGCCGCTCCTGAGATATCGTAGAAAGAGAAAAAACAGACAGGAAAAAACAGAATGAACATTTTATATACAGCAGAGACAGAAGGTTTGGCAGAGCTGGGGACAGAGCTGCAGGAATTAAAGGAGCTGAGCCAGCCGGACGTGCTTCTTGATATGGTGAAGGGATGGATTCCCGATTTGACCTCTCTTGGGATTAAACTCCTGATAGCCCTGGTTATTTTTCTGGTTGGGCGCAAAATTATCGGTCTGATACTGAGGATGGCCAAACACTCCTTTGAGCGGGCGGGAATGGAAATCAGCGTCATGAAATTTCTTAATTCCCTGATAGGCTTCTGCCTGAATGCCCTTCTCATATTCATAATAGCAGGGCAGATGGGGATTGACTCGGCATCTATTGTGGCTATTCTTGGTTCTGCCGGTCTGGCCCTGGGCCTGGCCCTTCAGGAGAGTCTTAAAAATCTTGCCGGAGGCATTGTCATCCTGATAATGAAGCCATTCCGGGTGGGGGATTATATCCTGTCGCCTCAGGCTGAGGGAACGGTTGCCCTGATTGGGCTCGTATACACCACCCTTGTCACCATTGACAACAAGACGATCTCTATCCCAAACGGAACTCTTTCCAACTCTGTTGTCACCAATGTGACGGCTATGGACAGGAGACGCCTCGACCTGACGGTGGGCATCGGATATAATTCCGATCTGAAACAGGCAAAGGAGATTTTGAAGCAGATCTATACGAGACATCCGTCGATTCTCAAGGAGGAGGAGATATTAGTCTATGTGGACTCTCTGGCCGAGGACAGCGTGGTGCTTGGCGCAAGAGGCTGGACAAAATCGGAGGACTACTGGAAGACCAGATGGGATATTACCGAGCAGATGAAGCTGGAATTTGACCGGGCAGGTATCCAGATTCCTTTTAAACAGATGGATATCCACATCAGCACCTTCCCCCGGGAGGAGACGGCGGGACAAGAGCAGATGCATCTGCGGGCTGCCGGGTTTGACGGGGATGAAAAGGAACAGAAGCCCAGGCTGTAAGGAAGCTCTGCGGGCGAAATTCAGCACTGGATGACGGAGAGATGCAGGAAGAGGAACTGCCAAAGAATGGAGGAGGGATCGAGATGGATGCGGAAGAGACGCCAGACGGCACAAGGACAGCCGGGACTGTCAGGCTGATTCAAAAGGCTGCAGCCTTTGCGGACAGAGTTCATGCAGGGGCAGTGAGAAAGGGCGGAGTGATTCCCTACATCACACACCCTCTGGACGCAGCTCTGATCGTTTCATCTATTACAGAGGATGAAGAGCTGATTGCGGCAGCGATTCTGCACGATACTATGGAGGATGCGGGAGTCACTTTTGAGGAACTGGAGAGGGAATTTGGCTCCCGTGTGGCCTGGCTGGTGGCAGGGGAGACAGAGGACAAAAGCCGCCCATGGAAAGAGAGAAAGCAGGCTACCATCGACCATCTGAAACAGGCTGACACAGATGCGAGGATTCTGGCTCTGGGCGATAAGCTGAGCAATCTGCGGAGTACAGCCAGGGATTACCTTCTGATGGGAGATCAGGTGTTCGAGCGGTTTAACATGAAGGAAAAAAGGTGGCAGGGCTGGTATTACACCTCTCTGATTGAAGGATTCTGGGAGCTTAAGCAGTTCCCGGAATATCGGGAGTTTGTAAGACTGTGCCATATGGTATTCGGATAAGCACAGGCAGGTATATGAAGGAATACTTAAGAAGATGAACAAAGAACAGGAAAACTGAGGTGACAGCGGCTTTGGACAGCCGCCGCATATTCCCGGAAGAATGTGGCCGGAGATATGCGGCGGTTTTTATTTTTGCGAATATTCTGGCAAAACATAGTCTGCAGAATCCGGTATGGCAGAGCATTTGGCTGGGGCATTGACAGGACAAAAAGAATACTTATATAATGTATAGCAATCAGGCACAGAGTTTTTTCAGCAGAAAAAGGAGAAGAGGTATGATTTTAAAAGATATTTGGCTTGACGTAAAGGCAGTGAAGGAGAGAGACCCGGCAGCCAGGAACTCGCTGGAGGTCCTTCTTCTGTATCAGGGCGTCCATGCACTGATCTGGCACAGGATCGCTCACTGGTTTTATAAAAAGAGAATGTTTTTCATTGCCAGGCTGATTTCCCAGATAGCCCGGTTTTTTACACTGATCGAGATCCACCCGGGCGCAGAGCTTGGACATGGCATCCTCATTGACCACGGCGCAGGCGTCGTGATAGGGGAAACGGCGGTGGTGGGAGATAACTGCACCATCTACCAGGGAGTGACGTTAGGGGGCGTGGGAACGAAGAAGGGCAAGCGCCACCCTACCCTCGGCAACAATGTGACAGTGGGCTCGGGAGCTAAAATTTTAGGTTCCTTTGAGGTGGGAGACAACTGCTCCATTGCCGCCAATGCAGTTCTTCTTCAGCCTCTCGAGGAAAATATCACGGCAGTGGGAATCCCGGCCCGCCCGGTGAAAAAGGACGGGGTAAAGCTTCAGAAGAAGGAGAAGGTGGTTCTCGGAGAGCATGATAAAAAGCTGGTAGAGCAGATAGAGGCTTTGCAGGATGAGGTAAGTCAGCTGAAGCGGGAGCTCTGCCGTATGGAGAAAGAGCTTCAGGACAGAGAGGAAGCTGAGAAGAGAGGCGAAAAAAAGGTTGGCTGAAACAGAGCCTGAAAAAGGCTTCAATGAGGCCGGGAGCTTTCGGAGGGGATGGCCGAGAAGGGGGCAGGCAAAGGCTTAGGACAGGACACATCCCGGGGATGGGAAATCCGCTGTACAGCGGCATCAAATACGGATTGGACGGAAATTTATGGAAAATACAAGTGTGAATATGGACGGCCTGAGGGCAGAAAGTGTGGAAAAGAGGGAGCATAAGGAAGCGGCTGCTCAGGCAGGAGACTGCAGCGGGACGGCTGCAGAGGATCGGTGCAGAGAGATTGAGAGAAGCATTATCAAGAAATTCCGAAAAGAGATCTGGCGGCCCTTCGTGAAGGCGCTCAATGAGTACGACATGATTCAGGAGGGAGACAATATTGCCGTCTGCATCTCCGGCGGAAAGGATTCTATGCTGCTGGCCAAGTGCATGCAGGAGATTCTGCGCCACGGGAAAATGGAATTTGGTCTTCACTTTCTGGTAATGGATCCGGGCTACAACCCGGAAAACAGGAGGATGATAGAGGAGAATGCCAGGATCATGGGCATTCCCATCACCGTGTTTGAAAGCGATATTTTCAATGTGGTGGTAGATGTGGACCAGTCGCCCTGTTATCTGTGCGCCCGCATGAGAAGAGGCTACCTCTATGCAAACGCTAAGAAGCTGGGGTGCAACAAGATTGCCCTGGGACACCATTTTGACGATGTAATTGAGACGATCCTCATGAGCATGCTCTACGGAGCGCAGGTGAATACCATGATGCCAAAGCTCCACAGCACAAACTTTGAGGGCATGGAGCTGATACGGCCGCTCTATCTGGTGAAGGAGGCCGACATACAGGCGTGGAGAGATTTTAATCAGCTTCGCTTCCTGCAGTGCGCCTGCCGCTTTACGGAGGCCATTTCCAGGGAGGAGGAGGCCCACCTGTCAAAGCGCCAGGAGATGAAGGAGCTGATTTCAAAGTTCAGGACCATCAATCCTCATATTGAGACGAATATTTTTAAGAGTGTCGAGAACGTGAACCTGGACGCCTGCATCGGGTATGTGAAGGGCGGGGAGAGGCATCATTTTCTGGAGGAGTATTAAGGGGAGGAGGTGGAGGGAAACCTGGAAGATTTACAGTTCCAGCGAAGTCGCAGTAAATCTTCCAGGTTTCCCTTTGGGGAGAGTAGAGGAAGATTTACAGTTCCAGCGAAGTCGTAGTAATCTTCCAGGTTTCCCTTTGGGGAGAGTGGAGGAAGATTTACAGTTCCAGCGAAGTCACGGTAAATCTTCCAGGTTTCCCTTTGGGAAGGTAGTGGAAGAAAGGGAGAGAGCGGAGGAAGAATGGAAAGATGCGGGATATGCTCTGGAAAGAGGGCATATCCCGCATTTTCTGTGCATAGACTTTCACAAAGCAGTTGTGAAGGAAAGGCGTGGTGGCAGAGATGATGGAATTGGTTAAGAATAATATTCATATGAACCGGCAGAAGGGGACAGCCGTTTCGCAGATTACACTGGATGACGACTTTATTGTGCCTGATACGATGGATGATGTGTCGTCTGTGCTTCTTGGAAGCGGGGACATTCAGATAGAATCTTCAAAGATACAGGGAGATAAGGTGCTGATAAGGGGGAAGCTGATGTTCTGTGTGCTCTACCGGAGGGAGTCGGGGGGACTGCAGGCGCTTAAGGGGGAGATCCCGTTTGAGGAGACGGTCAATGTGCCGGATTTGGAGGAGAGGGATTACACACAGGTTTCCTGGAACCTGGAGGATCTGAGCACGGGGATGATTAACTCCAGAAAGCTGAACATCAAGGCGGTAGTCGTGCTGGAAGTGCGGGTGGAAAGCCTTTACGATGCGGAGGCCGCTGTGGATGTCCAGACAGATGACGGGCAGGTGGAGCTGTGCAGGAGAAATATCGATGTGGCTGCCATCGCGGTCAGGAGGAAAGATACATACCGGATACGGGAGGAGCTGTCTCTTTCTGCCAATAAGCCCAACATGGAAACGATTCTGTGGCGGGAGATGAAGCTTAGGGGAACGGCCTGCCGCTCCGGTGAGGGGAGTATGCATCTGGACGGAGAGCTTATGATCTTTGTGATTTATGGAGGGGAGGGGGAGAATACTCCGGTTCAGTGGGTGGAGGAGAGTATTCCCTTTTCCGGCGAGGTGGAACTTCCGGAGGCGTCAGAGCAGATGATCCCCTTTGTGTCTGTAAGACTGCTCCACCAGGAAATAGAGATGAAGCCGGACCGGGACGGAGAGATGAGGGAACTGTCGGTGGATGCCGTTCTGGAGCTTGACATGAAGCTCTATGAGGAAAAGAATGTGGAGCTTTTAAGTGATATGTATTCTACAGGCTGTGAGCTGGTTCTGGACACGGGAAATGCCTGCTTTGACCGTCTCCTCACCAGGAATACCTGCAAATGCAGGGTTGCGGAGAAGATCTCCCTCAACAGGCCGGAGCGGATCCTCCAGATCTGCCACAGCGCCGGTACCGTGAAGCTGGATGCGGCTGAGGCGAAGGAGGACGGCCTTCACATGGAAGGCGTTCTGGAGGTGGGGCTTCTGTACCTGACAGACGATGATGGGGAGCCGGTGGGATACACGACAGAGTTGGTGCCTTTCCACTGTGTAGCGGAGGCCAAGGGAATGAATGAGGAGAGTGTTTACCAGCTGAATCTGGGACTGGAGCAGCTTACGGCGGTGATGCTGGGGTCGGAGAGCGTGGAGGTGAAAGCGGTTATCACAGCAGACCTTCTGGTGCTGCAGCCAGTGTGTGAGCAGGTAATTACAGGGGTGAGGGTTGAGCCTCTTGACATGAAAAAACTGCAGGAGATGCCGGGAATCGTGGGGTATATTGTACAGCCTGGGGATACGCTGTGGAAAATCGCGAAGAAATTTCACACAACTGTGGATCATGTGGCTGAGGCTAACGGCCTGGCCCAGAACGATGTAAAGCCTGGAGAACGTCTGGTACTTGTAAAAGAGATTGCCCAGTAAACTATGCTGAAAGCAGATGGAATTCAGCCCTGGCATAAAAGAAACGACGACAGACACCCAAAGAGCATGGAAGGTATGAGAGAGGCAGCAGGAAAAGAAAGAGTTTAAAATAATAAAGGCAAGGAAAACGGAGAATTATGGGACAATAATGGAAAAACGGGAGAAACCGGAGCTGCCGGTTTCTCCCGTTTTTCTGCGGCGGATAAAGCAGCGTCCTATTTCAGCTCTCCGTATTTTGACTCATGTTCCCTGATGGCCTGTCGGATCAGGTAGATGACCTCTCGGTTAATCGAACGTCCCTCGAAGTCGGACAGGAGCTTCAGCTTTTCGTGCGTTGCCTTGTCAAGCCGCAGACCCAGATGTTTTTGACTTTCCATACTTTTATTCTTCTCCACTAAAGAAAGGCTATACGGGTTTCAAGTAAATACATTTTAGTCATATTTATGGTAAAATGGTAAAAAAGAACTTAAATTAAGTCCATAAAATTTCAAAATTGTGTCAAAAGAGGTGAAAATATGTATTTATCGGAGCAATTTTTGGATAAGGTGGGAAGCGATTTTTCCATGGAATCAATTCGTCAGGCAGTTCGGATATGCAGCAGGGAATTTTTAAACAGATACAGAGAGATGGACTGGGAACGGGATGCGAGAACGCTGTTTTTTTATGAGGAAAACGGAGAAGTGAGGCCGACGGCTCAGTTCTGGGAGCTGATGGATTTCTGGGAGGTATTTCGGGAATTTTCCAGTCTGTTCGCAGGAGAGAAGGGGGAGGAGATGGAGCTTCTGCATACAGTCAGGAAGATTGATCAGATGTACCACTGCCTTCTGAATGGCAGCATTGTGAAGCGTCTGGGGGAAGAGGGCAGAAACCGCCTTCTGGAGCTGTGCAGGGATATGGAGAAGGCCGGAGAAGACAGGACGGTCAGAATCTTTTTCAGGGGCAGCAGGGGAATGGGACTAGTTTATGAAATGCAGGAAGACAGAGAGAAGGAGCGCCAGATCGGTCAGCTTGCCCTGCAGAATCGTCTGGCTGAAGCCATGGAGACGGGGGGAATGGCGCTGGCATATGCCGGCGCAGAGAAGGAAAACCGGGGAGTGAAGCAGGAGGAAGCAGGGAGAGCGCACTCAGGGAATGCGAGAGGATATGTTTTAAAGAAGGGAGACTGGAGTCCCTGCAGCGCAGAAGAGCTTTCGCAGATGCAGGAAGAGTTTTCAGGAGAGGACTGGATGGCCAGATTTCGGGGGGAGCTGAGGGGGCTGTAGCGCTAAAGGAAAAGCTGGCTGAAAGGAAATAACACCCCGTGCCGGCGAAGACTTTGACTTTCTTTGCATATCGTCTATAATAAATCCATACGTTTGAAACAGGTCTGAAAAACCCTGAGCTGCTGTGAAAAGACGGATAGAGAGGAGGCGCGCCATGCGTTTTACGTATATCCGCATCAGAAATTTTAAATCCATCCGGGATATGGAGCTGTCAGAAATTGACAGTGCCCTGATTCTGGTGGGAAAGAACAATACGGGAAAAACTTCTGTGCTGGATGCTGTCCGGCTGATGACGGGCGGGCGGAAGGTGCAGGAGAGCGATTTTCTGGAGAGCGGACAGAACATTGAAATTGAGACAAGGCTTCAGATCGAAAAAGAGGATCTGAGACTGTTTCACGAGCTGGCAGTGGTCAGCGCCTACAGGAGGTATGAGGTCTGGGAGAGGGATTTTCAGAAAAAGCTGCCCTCCTTTCAGAAGGGGACCCTCTCCTTTACCTGTATGGTGAACCGGGAAGGGAGGATGCGTTTTTCAGACGGGGTGAGAAAGCACAACCCCTATATCGAGGAGGTGCTTCCCAGACTGCTCTACATTGACACAGACAGAGAGCTCGATGTGTTCCAGAGCGACCTGTTTCTCCTTGGAGAAAGCCTTCTGATGAACCAGATGAGGGAGGGAGCCTGTCTGTTTGACGCAGGAAGAAAGTGCTCCCATTGTTTCCAGTGCATCGGCCTGATTAACCAGAAAAAGCCGGAGGAGCTGAATGCTCTGGAGGCTCAGAAGCTGTTTGAGTATAAGCTCTATCAGCTCAACCTGGGGAAGATGGCCCGGCGCATCAATGAAAATTTCGAAAAGAACGGGGGGTATGACGAGATCCGCTACAGCCTGAAGGGAAATCTGGACGAGCTGTTTTCAGTAAAGGCAGAGGTCTACAGCAGTGAGAGGGGAACTATAAGCCCTGTCTCCAGAATGAGCCGAGGTATGAGGTGTATTTATATGCTCTCCCTTCTGGAAACGTATGTGGAGGGGGAGCATCAGCTTCCGTGCATTATTGTGGCAGAGTACCCGGAGCTGTTTCTGCACCCAAGGCTTCAGAAGACAGCCAGCGAGATCCTGTACCGTCTCTCGAAGAAGAACCAGGTGATCTTTAACACCCATTCTCCCCAGCTTCTTCTGAACTTTACCTCCCGCCAGATCCGCCAGGTGGTTCTGGACAGCGAGTGCTTTTCCACTGCCAGGGAGAACGTGGATATAGGGGAGATCCTGGACGATCTGGGATATGGGGCAGGGGATGCCATGAACGTGGATTTCGTGTTTATCGTGGAGGGAAAGCAGGACAAGAGCAGACTGCCTCTGCTTCTTAGAAATTATTATTCTGAGGTATACCGGGAGGACGGAACCCTGTCCAGGATTTCCATTATCACCACTAACAGCTGTACCAATATCAAGACGTATGCCAACCTGAAATATATGAACCAGGTAAGGTTCAGGGACCAGTTTCTGATGATACGGGACGGGGATGGAAAGGACAGGGAGGAGCTGAAGCGGCAGCTCTGCCGCTATTACAGCGAGCAGGGGAAGAAAGACGCAGACCGCCTTCCGCCGGTGACGGAGAAAAATGTGCTGGTTCTCAGGTATTATTCCTTTGAGAATTACTTCCTCAATCCAAAGATCATGGAAAAGCTTGGAATCGTGGAGTCGGAGGAGGAGTTTTATCAGATTCTGTACGAAAAATGGAGAGAATACCTTCACAGGCTGGCATCGGGAAAGAAACTGGTGGAGGTGATGGGAAGGGACTTCGATTCGCCGGAGGATATGAGGGGGCATATGGAGGAATTCAAGATCCATATGAGGGGACACAATGTGTTTGACATCTTTTACGGGAAGTATAAAAAGCAGGAGACAGAGCTGTTAAACCGCTATATTGAGCTGGCTGACAGGGAGGAGTTTGCAGACATATTGGACGCTATTGACCGGTTCCTGTATTTTGACAGCCGGAAAAAAATGCCTGGATGAAAGTTGCATTTCAGGAGAAAATTCATATAATAGAGTATAAACCGGAGAGTCGGAAGGAAATTCCGTCGCTTTGGCTGGCCAGGAGGCATTCCGCATCCGGCCGATGCTTTAGATAGATACGGGGTTTTAGGCTCTGTCTGTTCTGAGGCTCCGGGCGGCAACGGCACATCTGCGCAGGGTGCTGCTGCCGTTTACATAGCCCGGATTTCACAGGACAAAGGAGCGGCGAGAATCTGGCGGGAGGAGCGGCAGACGGTGAATTATACATATCTTCTGCGCTGTGCGGACGGGTCTCTCTACTGCGGGTGGACAAACCGCCTGGAGGAGAGAATTCTGGCTCACAACAGCGGAAAAGGGGCGAAATATACGAAAACCAGAAGGCCGGTGGCTCTGGCCTATTTTGAGGAGCATGCCACAAAGAGCGAGGCCATGAAACGGGAGGCCGCGATTAAGAGAATGACAAAAAGCCAGAAGGAAAGGCTGGCCGACCAATTCGGCCGGAAGAACCAGTCTGGCGGGGAAGGGCAGGAGCCGCAGCAGGCCTGCCCCTTTTGTCTGAAAAAGGGAAGGAAAAGGAGAAAAGAGCCGGTGAGCATGAAAATAATTATTTCACCTGCGAAAAAGATGCAGATAAAAAATGACGATATGCCATGGAGAGAGACTCCGGTGTTCTGCAGGGAGGCGGAAGAGCTGCTTAAGCTGCTTCAGAGCTTTTCTGAGGAGGAACTGGGAGAACTGTTTAAGGCCAATGCCGCTATTACCCATGAAAATTATCTGAGGTATGCGCAGATGGATCTGAAAACAGGGCTGACGCCGGCGGTGCTGGCCTATGTGGGGATCCAGTACCAGCATATGGCTCCTCAGATTTTTACTGGAGAGGAGTGGGAATATGTGTGCAGGCACCTCAGGATCTTAAGCGGCTTTTATGGAGTGCTGCGGGCAGATGACGGGATTGTGCCCTACCGCCTGGAAATGCAGGCAAAGCTGAAAACAGATTTACATAAGGATCTGTATGGATTCTGGGGCGATAAAATTTACCGGGAACTGGCCGCCGATGGGCCGGCCGTGATTTTAAATCTGGCGTCTAAAGAGTACAGCCGGGCGGTGGAACCTTATCTGAGGACGGGCGACCGGTTTGTCACCTGCGTGTTCGGGACACTGAAGGACGGAAAGGTCAGGGTAAAGGCTACAGAGGCAAAGATGGCGCGGGGGGAGATGGTGCGCTTCCTGGCAGGGACTCAGGCCTCGGAGCCGGAGGAGGCGAGAGCTTTTAACGAGATGGGCTTTTCCTTCTGTGAGGAGCGCTCTACGGACTGCGAGTATGTATTTCTTAAGGAGGACTGACAAGAGATGGTAACGCTGCTGGAAAAGCTTTTTGTAAAGAAAAAAACGGGGGCTGAGGAGAGACGGGCCTACGGCATATTGTGCGGAGCCCTGGGAATCACCCTGAATATCCTTCTGTTTGCCGGAAAGTACCTGGCAGGAGTGATCAGCGGATCCATTGCCATTATGGCGGACGCCTTCAACAATCTGTCCGATGCCGGCTCTTCCGTTATCACGCTTTTAGGCTTTCAGTTTGCCGGAAGACAGGCAGATGAGGAGCATCCCTTCGGCCACGGAAGGATAGAGTACCTGTCCGGCCTGGCCGTATCCCTGGCAATCATTGTCATGGGAGTGGAACTTCTGAGATCCTCGGTAGAGAAAGTTCTCCACCCGGAGGCTGTGGACACGGGATTTCTGGCAATGGGAATCCTTGTGGTTTCGGTGGCTGTGAAGCTGTACATGAGCTATTATAACAGGAGAATCGGGAAAAAAATTGATTCGGCAGCCATGAAGGCAACGGCGACGGACAGCCTGAGCGACGCCCTGGCTACCTTCGTGGTATTTTTATCCATGATTGTCCTGCGCACGACGGGCATTAACGTGGACGGCTGGTGCGGCGTGCTGGTGGCGGTTTTCATCCTGCGCGCCGGATATGGGGCAGCCAAGGAGACTCTCAACCCGCTTTTAGGCCAGGCGCCGGAGCCGGAGTTTATTGACGAGATCGAAAAAATCGTGCTTTCCAGGCCTGAGATTATCGGAATCCACGATCTGGTGGTGCACGACTACGGTCCGGGTCACAGAATGATTTCCCTCCACGGGGAGGTGGACGGCAGCGGCGATATTTACGCCCTTCACGATGCCATTGACAGCGCGGAGATGGAGCTTCATGAGTGCCTTGGCTGTGAGGCGGTGATCCACATGGATCCGGTGAATCTGAAGGATCCTGAGATGAAGGAGAAGAGGGCTGCCACGGAGGCTCTGGTAAAGGAGATAGACAGCCGGCTTACTATCCATGACTTCCGCCTGGTACATGGAGGAGGGGTGACAAAGATTCTGTTTGACGTGGTAGTCCCCTTTGAGATGAAGATGCCTGAGGAGGAACTGAAGGCCAGAATTCAGGACAGTGTGAGCCGGACCATGGAGAACTGCGCGGCGCTGATCAATGTGGATCATTCCTATGTTTAGGCAGGAATTTCCGCTTTATGGATATTATGGATGAGCCGGCAGCTCGCTGAGACGGCAGAGAGATGATGCAGAGAGTAGAGGGATATACATATGAGGAAAAGAAAAACAGCGCTGGCTGCGGCAATAGCCGGGCTCTGTCTGTTTGCTGCCGGATGCCAGAACCAGACAAAGCCGGCGGCTGTTCAGTCTTCTGAGGCGGAGAGTGGAAGTGAGAGTACTGTTCCGGCTGAGGAGGAGAGCACGGACGGCAGTGAGGAGACGCTGGAGAGCCAGACAGCTCAGGAGGAGAGCCGGGATGAAACGGAGGAGGCAGAAACAGAAAACGGTGAAGAGGGAGAGGGGGAGGATGAACCTCTCCATGAGATAGTCGTTGCCACAGACATCCACTATCTTGCAGAGGAGCTGGCGGGAAAACGCTGCCAGAGCTTCGTCCAGATGACCTACGGAAGCGATGGCCGAGTTCTTCTGTATGGCTGGGAGGTGATGGACGCCTTTGTGGAGGATATGAAGGAAAAAAGTCCGGATCTGGTGGTTCTGAGCGGGGATCTGACATTGAACGGGGAGAGAGCCAGTCATGAGGAGCTGGCGTCCATTCTGAGGGAGCTGGACAGGGGGGACATTCCTGTGCTGGTCGTCCCTGGAAACCATGATATTAATAATCCCAACGCCCGCCGGTTTTCGGGCACACAGTCCTATCTGGTAGAAAGTGTCAGCCCGGAGGAATTTGCGGATATCTACGCAGACTTTGGCTATGTGGCTGCCGACAGCAGAGATCCCTCCTCTCTGAGCTATCTCTATAAGGTGGATGACAGCCTGTGGCTTCTGATGCTGGACTCCTGCCAGTATGATCCGGCCAATCTGACAGGGGGAATGATCCAGAACGGAACCTACCGGTGGATGGAGCCAATTCTCTATGAGGCGTGGGAGAATGACACGGAGGTAATAACGGTTACCCACCACAACCTGCTGGAGCAGAGCGGAGTCAGCGATGCCTTTTACGATGACTGCACTATTGAACACAATGAGGAGCTTCTGCAGATGCTCTCTGACAATGAGGTGAGGCTCCATCTGAGCGGCCATCTCCACCTGCAGCATTATATGGAGGAGGATGGAGTGACAGAGGTGGTGACTGGCTCCCTCGTCATGGCGCCGTGCGGATACGGGGTGGTGGAGCTGTACGAGGACGGCTCCATTACCTACCATACCCAGCCGGTTAATGTGGAAAAGTGGGCCAGGGAGAATTCCTACAAAAACAGAGATCTGGCTGACTTCTTTGACTACAGTGAAGATTTTCTGAGGGAGATCTCCTACAGTCATGCGGTAAGAGATCTGGAAAAACAGAACAGACAGGGAGTTTTAAATCTCTCTGAAGACGAGATTCAGGAGATGGCCCGGTTTTACGCAAAGCTCTGCGTATATTATTACGGCGGGCGGATGTATGAGATCCGGGATGAGGTGGAACACGATCCGGCCAGGGAGCTGTGGGACAGATACCAGTACGCCAGTGATCTGAGTGATTTCCTTCAGAGGATCCTGGAGGATGACGCGAAGGACTTCGGGAGACTGTATCTGGAGGAGTAGAAGTGAACTGCAGGCTGAAACCGGCAAACAGCGGGACAAAAGAATGAGACAGGAGGAAACGCCATGAGAGAAAAATCACAGCTTACCACGCTCTGCTATATAGAGAAGGACGGGAAGTATCTGATGCTTCACCGGGTAAAGAAGGAGAAGGATGTCAACAAGGACAAGTGGATTGGCATTGGAGGCCATTTCGAGGAAGGTGAAAGCCCGGAGGAATGTCTGCTCAGGGAGGCGAAGGAGGAGACAGGCCTGACGCTGCTGTCCTGGCAGTTCAGAGGCATTGTGACATTTATCGCTGATGGATGGCCCACAGAATATATGTGCCTGTACACAGCCGACGCATTCGAGGGAGAATTAAGAGAGTGCAGCGAGGGAACACTGGAATGGGTGAAGAAAGAGGAGCTTGATAAGCTCAATCTCTGGGAGGGAGACAGGATCTTTTTCGGACTCCTTGCAGAGGAACGGCCGTTTTTTTCACTGAAGCTCAGGTATGAGGGAGATCATCTGGCAGAATGGAGTCTTGACGGAGAGAGGAAAAAAGGATGATAGGAACTTTTGTAAATGCAGGCACAATTTTGGCAGGAAGCCTGATAGGAAGTGTGGTAAACAGGGGGATTAAGGACGAATACCAGGGAGCCATGTTCAACGCTATGGGTCTGGCCGCCGTGATGCTGGGCGTCAACTCGGCGGTGAGCCATATGCCGGAGAGCAGATATCCGGTGCTGTTTATCGCAAGTCTGGCGGCAGGAAGCCTTCTGGGGACGATCCTGGATCTGGACGGCAGGTTTAAGAAACTGACAGGAGTGCTTCGCTTTGGCTCCTCCAATCTGGGGGAAGGCCTTTCCACTGCAATCCTTCTGTTCTGCATCGGAACCATGTCTATCGTAGGGCCTATCGAGAGCGCGGTAAATGGAAACCACACCTATCTCTTCACCAATGCTACACTGGATTTCGTCTCTTCCATTGTCCTGGCATCTACCTATGGGATCGGGATTGCTCTGGCAGCTCCTGTGCTGTTTTGCTGGCAGGGGGCCATTTATATGGGTGCCAGCTTTCTGGCAGGCTTTCTCTCAGAGCCGCTGATGGCGGAAATCTCCATCGTGGGCGGAGTCCTGATTGCCACCTCCGGCCTCTCGATCTTAAATATAAAAGACTGTAAAACCATGAATATGCTGCCGTCCCTCCTGGTTCCTCCCCTCTGGTTCCTCCTTGCGGGAGTTCTGGGACTGGGCTGACAGGCAGCTCAGGGGCGCTCCGGAAGGATGCTCAGGACAGACGGGAGAGGAATACAGAAGAAGGAAGCAGCAGAAACAGCAGAAAGAAACAGGAGAAGCAGCAGAAGCAGCGACAGAAGATACAGACGAAAAGGAGTCAGGCTATATGGCAGAACATATGGACAGGCATAGAGAAGAAGACAGGATAGAGGCTGTCATTTTTGACATGGACGGGCTGATGTTCGACACAGAGCGCCTCTATGCGGACTGCTGGATTCAGGCCGGCAGGGAATTCGGAGTGGAGATCGGGGAAGAATATCTGAGTAAGGTCAGAGGCAGTTCGGCGAAGGAGGCAGGGGAAATATTCAGACGCTTTTTCGGAGAACAGCCGGATTTCTGGGAAGTAAGGAAGAGAAGGACGGAGCTGGCAAAACAGGCGGTAAGAGAGCGGGGAGTGCCTGTTAAGCCGGGGTTAGAGAAGCTTCTGCTCTATTTAAAGAAGCACGGGTATCGGATCGCCCTCGGCACATCCACAGAGTCCGGGAGGGCCCTTATGTACCTGGAACACGCCGGCGTGAAGGGATATTTTGACGCCTTCGCCTGTGGGGAGATGGTGGAGAAGGGAAAACCTGATCCGGGAATCTTCCTCCTGGCCGCCAGACTTTTGGGATGCGCGCCGGAGCGCTGCGCCGTGCTGGAGGACAGCTTTAACGGAATCCGCGCGGCCAAGGCGGGCGGATTTATCCCTGTCATGATCCCGGACATTACACAGCCGGACGGGGAGATTGAAAAGCTGCTGGCAGGCAGGTACGAAAGCCTCGATGCAGCGATTGAGTTTTTTGCTGCCCGGGAGGGGAGGATACAGGATGGGATTTAAGCTGCTCTATGAGCAAAAGAACGGTACGGCGAAAATACTGAGATGTTTCGGTGAGGCAGAGGAAATTTCCCTGCCTGCTTTTGTGCACGGCTGTCCGGTGACTGAGATTGGAGATTATATCTTTTCGGCAGGCATGAGGACGGAGCCCTTCGGATATCTGTGGGAGGAGGGCTGCCAAAAGCTTCCGGTCAGAAAGACGGCCGCCTCAGAGCTTGGTCCGGCCTTCTGCGGGGACAGGGTTCGGGAGATTTCCCTGCCGCCTGAGCTTTTGCGGATCGGACGGTATGCGTTCTACAACTGCGACGGGCTTCGCAGGCTTCAGTTTTCCTCAGGGATCCGCGACATAGGGGCAGGTGCTTTTAACGGGTGCAGGAAGATTGAGGAGCTGACGGTGACGGAAAACAGGGAGGAAAAATCCTGTCTGAAGGAGATCCTGTCAGAGCTGAATGAGACGGTGGCTGTACACTATCTGTTGACGGGACCTGATAAAGACAGGCCCGGCTCTGCTCCTGTGGGGGAAGAAAACCGGGCGGAGCTTCTGTTTCCAGCCTTCTACGAGGAGGCGGTGGAAAATACGCCTGCCAGAATTACAGAAACCCATGTCCATGGCTGCGGACACCGGTACAGATACTGCTTTCAAAATACCAGGTTCCAGTTTGCAGAGTATGACAGCCTGTTTCCCTACATGAAGGCGCAGGAAAACGTAAAAGAAGCCGTCAGGCTGGCGGTGGGAAGACTTCGCTTTCCCATGGAGCTGTCAGAAAAAGCCAGGTGCAGCTACAGGGCGTATCTTCTGGAACATCTGGAAGAGACGGCCGAATATATCTGCTCCCTTCAGGATGTGTCTGAATGGAGATGGCTTGTAAATGAATGTTTTGGGATAATAAAGGTTGAGCACGCCGCTGCGGGTTGGTTGGGGAATGAGGGTTTGGCAGGGCGTGCTCACGAGGAATATTCAAATATAAAGGAACCGGCTCTTGATAAAACCGGATTTGATAAGCTGATTCATACTGCCGTCCGCCGCAGTCAGACGGAAGCGGTAAGCTTTCTGATGGATGCAGGCCGCAGAGCCTTCCCACCGAAGCGCAAAAAATTTGAACTGTAGGGCAGAAGTTTATGAAATCTTGATGAACTTTTGCTCTATGGCTTGATTATATACCAGGCTTGGTATATAATCAAATTCATATAGGAAAATAATTATTATTAATTTTTGATTATAGGAGAAAGCATGTTTGACGGAAAAGAATATGTATACGCGGTTTATGAGGAAAAGAGCTTTTCCAAGGCCGCGCAGAAGCTCTACATCACTCAGCCGGCTTTGAGCACCGCCATCAAAAAGGTGGAGAAAAAGATTGGAAGCCCTATTTTTGACAGGAGCACCTCTCCCATCGGTCTTACGCCCAGC
The DNA here is from genome assembly GCF_003480545.1 of Clostridium sp. AM29-11AC. Lineage (NCBI taxonomy): Bacteria > Bacillati > Bacillota > Clostridia > Eubacteriales > Clostridiaceae > Clostridium > Clostridium sp. AM29-11AC. The sequence goes on along the minus strand of NZ_QUJI01000020.1, from coordinate 9,198 downwards.
GGCGAGGTCTATATTGACGCCATTGAAAAGCTGTTCGCTCTGGAGCAGAACACCATCAACCAACTCAACAATCTGAACGGCCTTCTGGCCGGAAAGCTCACTATCGGCGGCACGGTTTTTTTGACTTCCTACATTCTGCCGGGCCTTCTGGCGGAGTTTTCCAGGAAATATCCTCAGATTAAAATTGAACTGGTGGAGGGAACCACCTCCCAGCTGACGGACAAGCTGCTGTCAGAGGAGATCGATCTTCTCATAGACAATTCGGAGATGGACGACAAAAATTATGAAAAGTATTACTACAGCACGGAACGGATTATTCTGGCTGTTCCGGCCGGGTTTGAGATCAACGAAGAGCTCAGGCAGTATCAGATCTCGAGAGATGCCATTGAGACGAGAGCGTACCAGTCAGAGGAAATGCCCGCGCTGCCTCTTCCCCTGCTGAAAAAAACGCCGTTTATCTTCCTGAAGGAAGAAAACAGCATTTATAAGAGAGGAGTAAAAATGTGCAGCCGGCAGAACTTTACTCCCAATATTATCCTGAAGCCGGATCAGGTCATCACAGCCTTTAACATGGCAAGCAAGGGCGTGGGGGCCACCTTTATCCCGGATGCCCTGGTCAGCAGCGTGCCCTACGATGTGCCTCTGTGCTATTATAAGATGGACGACGATCTGGCCATCAGAAATGTATATTTTTATAAAAAGCGCAACAAATATATGACAAAGGCCATGGAAGAGTTTCTGAAGGTGACGGCAGGAGACGGAGAGCTGAAGCCCGTTCCCGTGCCGGAAAAGCCCTGCGGTGCAGCCGGAAGAGCCTCCCGGCAGGAATAAATGGCAGGAAGCCGCAAAACGCCAGGCTGGGAGACCGGCAGATAGAAACGTTGCAGGAAAACGGCACAGGAGGAGACGGCGATGGAAAAATCCCCGATTGTCTGGGAGCAGGAGAAGGCAGAGGCGCTGACAGGCGTCTGCACCGATATTTTGAAGAATGCCAGAAATGAGCTGTACCTGAACATGAGATTTCTGGACGTGGCCTTAAGCTCCCTTCTGTTTTCACCGGACTTTAAGGCTGAGGGAATCGGAACGGACGGGTTTGTGCTCAGGTACAATCCAAACAGGCTTTCAGAGCTTTTTAGAAAAGGGAGGGTTTATGTAAACCGTGCCTATCTTCATATGATTTTTCACTGCCTGTTTGTCCATATGGACACCAGAGGAAGGAGAGCAAAGCCGTACTGGGATCTGGCCTGCGACATTGCGGTGGAATCCATGATTGACGGACTTCTGATCAGGGCCCTGAGAGTTCCTCCTTCCCCGGCCAGGCGGGAGCTGTACCAGCGCATTCAGGGAAAGATTCCCGTTATAACGGCCCAGGCGGTTTACGCATTTCTTCAGAAGGAAGGGCTGACGGAGGGGCGGTATCTGAGCCTTGCCCGGGAATTTTACGTGGACAGCCACGCGCTCTGGGAGGATGAGAAAAACAGGAAACCCAGGGCCCAGGAGAGAAAAAACAGGTGGGATGACATCCGACAGAGCATGGAGACAGAGATGGAAACCTTCTCAAAGCTGGCCTCCGACAAGGCGGGAGACCTGCTTGAGCAGGTAAAAATCGAGAACAGAGGCCGGGTGAACTACCGGGAATTTTTAAGAAAATTTTCCGTCATGCGGGAAACCATGCAGGTGGATACGGATGCTTTTGACTATATTTATTACGATTACGGGCTGAGAACCTACGGGAACATGCCCCTGATTGAGCCCCTTGAGACAAAGGAAATCAAGAAGATAGAGGAGTTTGCCATCGTCATTGACACCTCTATGTCCTGCTCCGGGGAGCTGGTGCACAGGTTTCTGACAGAGACCTACAGCGTGCTGTCGGAGGCAGAGAGCTTCTTTACCAGCGTGAATATCCACATTATCCAGTGCGATGAAAAGGTACAGAGCGATAAGCGGATTGCAGACAGAAAGGAGCTTTCCGACTATATGGAGCATATGGAGCTTCGGGGCCAGGGAGGGACAGATTTCCGGCCTGCCTTTGAATATGTGGATCAGCTCATTGCGGAAAAGCAGTTTACGAATCTGAAGGGGCTTATCTATTTTACAGACGGATACGGAATGTTTCCTGTAAAGATGCCGGCCTATGAGACGGCCTTTGTCTTTATGAGGGAGGACTACAGCGACGCGGATGTGCCGCCCTGGGCGATCAAGGTGATCCTGGGGCCGGAGGAGATAGAAGCGTCTGAGGAGATATAGAAGGAGCGTACAGCCTATGAGAAGAAATGACAGGGAAATTACAGATTTAAGGGAGATCCTCCGGCTGATGGATCGCTGCGACGTGGTGAATCTGGCCTTTGCGGACAATGGAGAGCCGTATGTGGTTCCGGTAAATTTCGGCTATGTGAGCGACGGGGAGACGAAGGTTGTCCTCTATTTTCACGGGGCCAGGGAGGGGAGGAAGGCATCTCTCGCCGAAAAGACAGGGAGGGCAGCGTTTTCCATGTACGCTTCCCACACACTGGAGCTTGCAGGAGAGGGAGAGCCTGCCTGCCGCTCCACTATGAAGTACAGCAGCGTGTGCGGTGTGGGAAGCATCGAGCTGGTTGAGGACAGGGAGGAAAAACGCCTGGGCCTGAATGCCATTATGGGACAGTACAGCGAGCCGGATGAGCAGGGCTTTTCCTTTGAAGAGGCTTCCGTGGACGCAGTGGCCGTTTGGCGGCTTACGGTGGAGGAAATCCACGGAAAGAGCAGCAGAAAACAGGCATGACCTTCAAAAGGAGCAGACAGAAACGATGAATATTAAACGCGCAAAGCAGGAGATAAAGAACTGTATTGAGGCCTACCTTCTGAAAAATGAGAGAGGGGAATACGTGCTTCCGGCTGTCCGGCAGAGACCTCTGTTTTTGATTGGGCCGCCGGGAATCGGGAAAACCCAGATCATGGAGCAGGTGGCCAGGGAGTGCCAGGTGGGGCTTGTGTCCTACACCATCACCCACCACACCAGGCAGAGCGCCATCGGTCTTCCGTTTATTGAAAAAAAGCAGTACGGAGGCAGAGAGTATGCGGTGACAGAGTACACCATGAGCGAGATTGTAGCCTCGATCTACAACCAGATCGAGGAGACCGGGCTTAAGGAGGGAATCCTCTTTATCGATGAGATCAACTGCGTGTCAGAAACCCTGGCGCCCACCATGCTTCAGTTCTTACAGTGCAAGACCTTTGGAAACCACAGGATTCCGGAGGGCTTTATTATTGTAACTGCAGGGAATCCGCCGGAGTACAATAAATCTGTGCGGGAGTTTGACATAGCCACTCTTGACCGTATCCGACGGATCGAGGTGGAGGCAGATTTTGAGGTGTGGAAGGAATATGCCGCAGATATGGCAGTCCACCCGGCGGTGATCTCCTATCTGGAGGCCAGGAAGGAAAACTTTTACCGCATTGAGTCAACTGTGTCCGGAAAGCAGTTTGCCACTCCCAGAGGATGGGAGGATCTGGCCCGGCTGATGGAAGTTTATGAGAAGCTGGGAAGGAAGGTTGACAGAGAGGCAGTGGTGCAGTATATTGAAAATCCCGGGATTGCCAGGGACTTTGCGGCCTACCTGGAGCTGTATTATAAGTACAGGACGGATTATCAGATAGACGTGCTGCTGTCGGGAAAGGTGCCGGAGCGCGTATACGAAAAGCTTTCAAGGGCTGCCTTTGACGAGAGGTTAAGCGTGGTAAATCTGATTCTGGCATATCTGAACGGAAGATTCAGGGAGGCAGAGGACAGGGAGACATATCTGTCTGTTCTCCTGGAAGAGCTGAAGAAATTCCGGGATGGCCAGGTACCGGAGAGTGAGCAGGACAAAGAGGAAACACAGAAAGGCAGAGAGAACCACAGTCAGACTGCAGGAGGAGAGAAAAGGGCATCCGAGCTGCTTGGATTTCTCTCAGAGGAACTGGATCGAAATACAGGCTGGAAGAAGAAGGCAGGTTTTCTGGACAGGCGGGAGGAGTACACGCTGCTTTCGGTCTCTGACCGGCTGAGATTCTACGGCTCCATACTCGAGAAGGAGGAGTTAACCGGCAGAAATGAGGGCTTTTCGCGTGTGCGGGAGCTGTTTTCGCAGGAGCGGGACAGTTATGAGTCCTTCTGCCAGGAAACGCTGGAAATGCTGGAGAGAGCCTTTGATTTTCTGGAGGCTGCATTCGGCGACAGCCAGGAAATGGTTATTTTCGTCACAGGGCTGACTACGGGAAAGAGCAGCGTGCGCTTCCTGCAGGAAAATGAGTGTGAAAGATATTACGAGTACAACAGACGGCTGCTGTTCGAAAACCAGGAGAACAGCCTGCTGGAGCAGCTTGACAGCCTGAGCAGGCAGTTCCCTCTGCAGTAAGAAAAACATAGGAAATGATACGATGAATGAAGGAAAAGACAGGCAGCAGTTTGTGAGAGCGCTCATTTATCTGGGGGAGATTGCCATTCTCATTGCTGCGGTAGCGCTCGCAGTCCGGTTTCTGCCGGGCCAAAAGGGAGGGGGAGATGACGGCGGGACAGAAGCTTCAGGGGAAACAGGGCCTCTCACAGAGCTGACAGAGCCGGCAGAGACGGATAGGGAGCTTCCGAAGGAGACGGAGGAAGTACAGGAGCCCGGGACAGAAGAGGTTTTTTGGGAAGAACAGTGGAAACCGGCCCACCAGACAGAGGAGGAACCGGGCGAGCCTCCCTATGAACCGCCGTTTTTTATTGTAGCTTCTGATATTCATTACCAGTCGCCGAAGATGACAGACTTTGTCGGGGAGGCCTTCTGCCAGTTTGTCAGGTGGGACGACGGAAAGGTGATTCCGTATCTGGACACAATCACAGATGCATTTCTCGAAGAGGCGGCAGAAAAACAGCCGGATGCTCTGATTCTAAGCGGTGATCTGACACAGAACGGGGAGCTTGTGAACCATGAGGAGCTGGCAGAAAAGCTGCGAAAAGTGGAGGAACAGGGGGTCCCGGTGCTTGTGATACCGGGAAACCATGACATTAACCACCCTGAGGCGTCTTATTTTGAGGGGGCAGAGAGAAAGAAGGCTGACAATATAACCGCCGATGATTTTTATTCCATCTACCGGGAATTCGGATATGACGAGGCCATGGATCGGGACGAGGCCTCTCTGAGCTACATGTACCGGGTGGATGACAGGTACTGGCTGATGATGCTGGATTCCTGTCAGTATGATCCGGAGAATAAGATTGGGGGCAGGATAAGGAAGGAGACGCTGGCCTGGATGAGCGGGTGGCTTGAGAAGGCCAGGGAGGAGAATGTCCTGGTGATTCCCATTGCCCACCACAATCTGCTGAAGGAAAGCACCCTCTATCCTGAGGACTGTACGCTGGAAAATTCCAGTCAGGCGGCAGAGCTCCTGGAGAGCTATGGGCTTCCCGTTTACATAAGCGGTCATCTTCACCTTCAGAGGATTAAAAAAAATATAAACGGCGGCCCGTCTCAGACAGAACCGCTTTACGGAATCTATGAGATTGTGTCAGATTCTATGGCTATTCCTCCCTGCCAGTACGGGGAGCTGAGATGGCAGGAGGACGGGAGCTTTGACTATCGAACCTGCCGGATCGATGTGGAGAGCTGGGCCAGGGATCACGGGATTACGGATGAGAACCTGCTCAATTTTAAGCAGTACAGCGAGGACTTTCTGGTGGAAACCATTCAAAGCCAGGTTTACGGCCAGCTCTCAGGGATTCCCAATGACAGAAAGTTCCATATGGCCAAGCTGTACGGCCAGCTCAACAGCGCCTACTGCGCGGGGACTCCCGTAAACAGGAGAGGCGTGAAGGAAAACCAGATGTATTTCTACTGGGAGAGGTACCTGGGTACGAGCGCATGGTATGATCAGATGCAGGCCATTTTAAAGGATGTAGGCCGGGACAATAATTCCCTCAGCCTGAAAGCCGGAGCAGATTTCCCGTATCAGTACAGGGAAGAGAAGGACAGCAGTCTGGCTGGGGGCGAAGAGGGGGAGATATCCGGTGCGCAGGCAGCTGAGGAACCAGAACCCCAGTCTGAGGCGCCAGAGAAAGATGACGCCTCCGGTCCCGCGGGAGAGACTAAGCAGTAAAGGTCTGAGAGCCCAAGGTCAGACAGAACTGGAAAATAGATTAAAGGAGAACAGAAAAATGAAATACGAGGGAATTGTTTACCGTCCGCCCAGCGAGGCGAGAAGCCTGATTGTGCAGGTGACCATCGGATGTGCCCACAATACGTGCACCTTCTGCAACATGTACAAGGCAAAGGATTTCCGTGTCAGAAGCATGGATGAGATTATGGAGGATCTGAGAGAGGCCCATGACGGCTACGGAGCGTATGTGCAGAAGGTATTTCTGGCAGACGGCGATGCGCTGGTGCTTCAGACAGAGAATCTCCTTGCCATTTTAGATGCAGTGAGAGAGCTGTTCCCCAACTGCGTGAGAGTGGCATCCTACGGCACAGCCCAAGATATCCTCAGAAAATCTGAGGAGGAGTTAAGGCAGCTGAAGGAGGCGGGGCTTGGCATTGTGTATGTGGGAGCCGAGTCCGGAGATGATGAAATCTTAAGGGAAATCAACAAAGGAGTAACGGCCCGTGAGCTCAAGGAAGCCGGACAGAAATTGAAGCGCTGCGGCATTCAGACATCTGTGACGCTGATTTCAGGGCTGGGAGGAAGAAAGAAGGTAAAGGAACACGCCCTTGCCTGCGCGGAGCTGATTACGGCTATGAATCCGGAGTATGCCTCTTTCCTGACGCTGCGGCTCTATGAGGGAACTCCCATGTATGAGGATGTAGTGGAGGGACGGTTTGAGAGGATAACTGCCGACGAGATTGTGGATGAAATGAAAATTTTCCTGGAAAATGTGGATTCACCGGGAACAGTATTCCGTACAAACCACGCATCCAACTATGTGGTGCTGGCGGGAACCTTAAATGAGGACATTCCGTCCATGCTTACTCAGCTCGATGAGGCGAAGAGAAACCACCATTACAGAAGATTCAGGGAGACAGGAGATCTGTAGGAAACCGGCGGCCGATCCGGATACTGCATTCGGCAAAAGAAGAAAATCGCGGATGCGAGAAAAGAAGAGAACAAGATCCCTGCTGGAAATACGGAACAGGAGCCGTATGATCCGGCAGGGATCTTTTGCATCACAAAAAGCCGAGCCTCCTTATCTCTCTCAGAATGCAGGAAATGAGAAGGCGGAGATTCAGGATATAAAAGGGAAAACAGAGATGATTTTTTAACGGATTTGGAGTACAGGAAAGAAACTTCAAATCCGTCTGCTTTTTTGGGATATAATCGAATTTTGGATAACATATATAAATTGCAGCCGATGTTAAAATAAATAACAGAAAACGAAATATGAGAGATAGAGGAAGGTACGAATGATTATTCTCGCTTCGATGATTGACGAGCCGGGAGATCTGGTAAAATTTCAAACTCTGTATTCTCTGTACAGCGGCGCCATGTATACGACAGCGTTTAATATACTGGAGAATGCAGACGATGCCGAGGACGCTGTTCAGATATCATCGCTGAAAATTATTAAAAATTTGAACCGACTGGAAATGGAGGAGATACACGACATAAAGACTAAGAGTTTCCTGCTGACCATTGCAAGGAACACTGCTCTTGATATTTGGAGAAAAAGGAAGAAGGAGCCGATTTCTGTGGAAGAGGTTGAAATGGATGGACTTGCGCCAAGCGCAGAGAAGATCTATTTTGATAAGGTTTCCGTAAATAATCTGGCGGAGGCGATTGGCCGTCTGGACGGAATATATCAGGATGTGTTGAGACTTTACTATGTTCATGAGCTGCCGTCAAAAGAGATTGGGAAAATTTTGAATATTAACCATCTGACAGTCAACACCCGGTTAAAGAGAGCCAGAGAAAAGCTTTTTAAGATGCTGAAGGAGGAAGGGGCATGAAAACTAGGGATAAAAAAGATGAAATGATTCTTACCCTGGCCCTTCTGGAACAGATGGAAAATGACGAGGATCTGAAAGCATTTGATGCCTGTGCGGATGAGACAACAGGACAAAGCGGCACAGCAGGCCAGGGAGCAAAGCCGCATGTCTTTTCTGAACGCCATAACCAGAGAATGAAAGAGATTTTTAAAATTGCAGCCAGGGCCGAAAAGCGGAGAAAACGCCGCCGCATCGTTAAGAGGGCCGCCGCAGGCCTTGCGGCCTGCATCTGCGTCAGCACCTGCATGGTATTCTCGTCATCAGCCTTCCGCATTCCAGTGATGAATTTTTTCACAGATGTAAAGGAGAAGTACAGTGAGCTGGTTGTGGACAAGGGAACAAAAACGTATGTGACAAAAAACTTCCAGGAGTATGAGCCGAGGTATGTGCCTAAGGGGTTTAATGTCTCCAGAGTGGTAGAGGAAGAAAATGACTTTAGGATATATTATGTAAATTCGTCTGATAACTGGTACTATTTCGCATGTTATGTAATGCCACATTCAACGTATATTGATACAGAGAAATTAACAATGAAAAAAATTGAAACAAAAGTAGGAGATGTAATGGTTTACGAGAAGGGAAATTATAAACAGGTGATATTGTATAGAGATTCTCATCAGTATTCCGTTATTGGGAATTTAGAATTGGATGAAATGATAAAAATTTTGGAAAGTGTGAAATAAACAGAGAAATTATTTCGTGTATATAGTAAAGAGAATAAAAAGGAGGCTACTATGAAAAAGAGCAAAAGAATTATGTTAGTAGTAATGGCAATTGTTGCAGTAATGGCATGTACATTTACTTCATTTGCCCAGAAAACCATTCAACCCAAATGGTCTTACTTTATAAGTATCATGGGTGATATGGATGTTACAAGCAGCGGAAAAGCAACAGTGATCGCTGATGTGGTGGCAGATCCTACCAAAGTAGATGAGATTAAAGTAGAATGTCGCTTACAACGTTTAGAGGGCTCTACTTGGAAAACCGTTAAATCTTGGACGGAAACCTCAGATGAAGTTGATCCTGGTTCAGTTATGATGGAAAAAACATATTACATCCATGAGGGATACAGCTACCGAGTACAACTTAACACGAAAGCGTATGTAGATGGAGTTGTAAAAGAAAATCTTACTAATAATTTTGATTACGGATACTTTAGCTGAGGCTGTAAAATATTCTGTGTCTATGGGAATGAAACCTTCCAGATAAGAATTCGATA